>NZ_JAWHNU010000010.1:0-148967 GCF_032582135.1 Pseudomonas syringae group sp. J309-1
TTGGTGAGGCGTCGGGCACAGCATGCGCACTATCGACGGGCTACCAAACCGTCCAACATTGCGCCCAATGTGCTGGCACGACGCTTTAACCCTGAACATCCCAACACGTTCTGGGCGGGAGACATTACCTATATCCGTGTCGGTGGTAGTTGGCTGTACCTGGCAATTGTGATGGATCTTTTCTCGCGCAGGATCGTTGGCTGGGCGTTTTCAAGGACGGCCGATACCGAGCTTTCATTGCAGGCTTTACGACTTGCGGTGGGGCTGCGCCGACCTTCTTCCGAGCTGGTGTTTCACTCGGATCAGGGATGCCAATACACCGCTGACCGCTTCGTTAGCTATCTGGCCGAGAAGCAAATCGTGCAGAGCATGAGTCGGCGCGGAAACTTTTGGGACAATGCGGTTGTGGAACGCTACTTCCGATCACAGAAACACGATTGGTCACCTGAGAACGGTTACTCGAATCACTTCGAGGCAGAACGAGACGTGATGGATTTTATTGCTCACTACAACCATCGACGTTGCCACTCTGCCTCGAATAACCTGCCGCCAGCTGTTTTCGAAAAACTGGCGGCCTAACACTCCTACGGAACGGTCCAAAAAAACTGGACCATTACAAGCTCACTCCTACAGGGAGAGCGTTTCAAATCTCAGGCGATGCTGTAACCCTCAAACGCCTTGCCCTGCTGCAGCGCAGTCACAACATTCTT
The DNA here is from genome assembly GCF_032582135.1 of Pseudomonas syringae group sp. J309-1. Classification (NCBI taxonomy): domain Bacteria; kingdom Pseudomonadati; phylum Pseudomonadota; class Gammaproteobacteria; order Pseudomonadales; family Pseudomonadaceae; genus Pseudomonas; species Pseudomonas syringae group sp. J309-1. The sequence continues at coordinate 711 of NZ_JAWHNU010000010.1, forward strand.
GCGATTGACCGGCAACTCGTTGCCTTCGTTATCGGTGAATGTTTCGTCCTGCAGGGTGGCTTCGTCGCCTTCGCCTACAAAAGTGAAACCGAGGAACTCGAAGGCTTCACGGTCGACATTCAGGCTGGAGCGCGGAGTACGCAAAGGCAGGCTGACGCTTTGGCCGTCCTTGCTGATGGTGTAGACCTCGGCTTCTTTCTTGGCGCGGGCAGCTTTGCTTTTGCCTGTGCTTGGGTTGCTGATCGCCTGATGAGTCTGGTTCAGCACTTTGAGGGCCAGGCTGTAGACCAGCTCCTGAAAGGCAGGATCGTCTTTGTAGCTGGACAGGATCCGGCTGATCGGGAACTGCGTGCTCAAATCGGCCAGTGCCAGGCTGTCGGCTGCTTCGGCGTCCTTGAGACGCTTGAGTTCGCCCATCAGTTCGTAGGCCTTGTCATCGTCATAACTGTCCTGCGCAGCACGGATCGCGGCGCGCAGCTGACGAATCTCGTCGCTTTCCTTGGCGGTCTGGAACGCATCAAGCACCATCTCGCTGATGGTCTTGGCCTGAGGTGCGTGCTGTGAAAGACCGATAGAGTTTTCGTACTCGAGCTTGGCGGAGGTCACGGATTCATTTGTCTGGGAATCAAGCATTGAATTTCACTATTTCAGGTTTGAGGCGCGAAAAGTCACTGGCCTTTCGGGGCGCATAATCTAGTGGACGCGGACGACGTTGTCACGGACCAATCCCGCAGCCCTCTATTTCAAGCCTTACGGGCGCTTGATAGCAAAACGGTACAATCCCGTACTTGTTTTTTGTCTTGTGTCTGTTGATCATCTCGCCCTTGAACCACTGACAAACAGAGAAAGCGGCACATGAGCACAGGTTTGACCGAAGACGATATGCGCAGAGCGCTGGGCCTGGATGTGCCTTCACCGGCAGCACCCGCGCCTGTGGAGCCTGAGCTCAAGCCCGAGCCGACTCCGACGCCAGCGCCTGCTCCCGTTGCCAAGGCTCCACCACCGGCACCGCGCCCGAAAGCCAAGCGTCTGTCACCGGCGCTGCTGGTGACATTGCGGGTGACCAAAGAGTTTGAAGGCGAAGAAACACTGTTCGTCCACGAAGCCAAAACCCTGAGCACCTTCGACGCTGAACAGGAAGCCCGCAAGGCGGCTGCGAAAGAGAAGTACAAGTATTTTGAAGTGGTGTCGATCAAGCGGGTTGAGTGACCAAACGCCCTGACACCGCGTTGCCGATTTGCAAGCGCTGACCCTGTGGGAGATTCGCGAAGAGGCCGGTACATCCGAGACCTGTCTGTCGGTCGACCTGACGCCTTCGCGAATAAATTCGCTCCCACAGTAAATTGGTTTCAGTTCGATATGCTCGGTTGCTACAGCACACCCACCGCACTCAACCCGTGATACCCACGATCAAAATAGACCAGCGCCGCAGCATCCTGCTGTCGACTCAGCGCCAGTACCTCGCAGAACAGAATGTCATGCGTACCCACGCTGACAGTCTGGCTGACCCGGCAATCAAACGAGGCCGCGGCACCTTCCAGCACCGGCGAGCCGGTCACCCAGGTTTCCCATTGCGCGGCGGCGAAACGCTCAACCATGGGTGTCTTGCCGCCAAACAAACTGGACAGATCACGCTGTTCACAGGTCAGGGTGTTGACGCATAGCGTCGCATTGGCGGTCAGCGCTGCGTGCACCGACGCCGAACGATTCAGACAGACCAGCAAGGTCGGCGGCGTATCGGTAACGCTGCACACCGCGGTCGCTGTGAATCCGCAACGACCGTGCGGGCCGTCGGTGGTGATTACGTTGACCGCCGCGGCCAGTCCGGCCATGGCATTGCGGTAATCCTGTTGCGGGATCGGCAGCAACGTCTGGGCGACAGCAAGAAGTTCGGATGCTTGCATGGGGTTTCTCCGTTCAGGCCTGGCTGGTCAGATAATCGAGAAGTACACGATTGAAAGGCTCGACGTCGCTGACGCTGGACGCGTGGCCGCCATATTCGAGCAGAGCCAGTTCACCGTTTGAAAGCTTGCTCGCGAGATGTTGCGAGCGCTGCCACGGCACCAGCATGTCATCGCGGTTGGCGAGCAGCAGGGTCGGCGTGGTGATCTTGTGCAACTGATCTTCGACATCGAACGCCTGCAATGCGGCAATCCGGCGCAGCAGGTTGTTGGTCTCGGGAAAGTGCGCCAGCGCATGGGCTTCATCTTCGGCCAGTTGCGCGCTGTGTTCGGCGATCCAGTCGGCAGGATAAAGAAACAGTGCCTGGGCCTGGACGTAAGCCGCCGGACCGCTGTCGCGCAATAGATTCTTGCGCACCGCGAAGCAGCGTTCGCTGTGCGGGTTCGGGCTGCTCCAGGCGTTGATCAGCACCATGCTTTGCAACAGTTGCGGGCGCTGCAAAGCCAGTTCGAGTCCGACCAGTCCACCCAGCGCATGGCCGATGAAGTGACAGTGCTGTACGTCAATGCTGTCGAGCAGTGCGAGTAACTCGGCGGCCATGGTCGCAATCGAATAATCCTCGGCAAGGGTCGCCGGGCTGCGGCCAGTTCCAGCCTGATCGTAAACCACCACCCGATAGCGTTCGGTCAACACTGGCAGTTGCGGTGCCCAGAACCGGGCCGAGCCGCCCAGGCCTGAACTCAATACCAGGGTCGGCGCATCGGCGGCCTGGTTGCCGAGGATTTCGTAGTGCATGCAAGACTCCATTACAGGCGCTCAAGCGCCTGCTTGTTTAAAGGGGGGGATTCTCACCGCGCGCTGCCGCTATCAAGCGCTGGACCGGTAGGAGCTGACGAGCGCCGCGGGGCTGCGATGGCGGTGTATCAGACAGACCGCCATCGCAGCCTCGCGGTGCTCGTCAGCTCCTACGGGTTCAACCTTGTTACGGATCCAGCGACAGGCGTCCTGTGAAATCAGCCGATGTGGGCGATGCTGGCGATTTCGATCAGTGCTTCGGGTTTTACCAGACCGCACTGGATGCAGTAGCGCGCAGGTTTTTCCCCGGCGAAGTATTCGGCGTAGACCTCATTCACCTTCGCGTAGTCGGCCCAGTCCTTGATCATGATCATGTTGAACGTAACGTCGTCCATGGTGCCGCCTGCGGTTTCAATCACGCTCTTGATGGTCTCTAGCACATGGCGGGTCTGAGCGGTCGCGTCGCCCACATGCACGACGTTGTTGTCTTTGTCGAAGGGCAGGGTGCCGGATACATACAGCACGCCGTCAGCCATTGAACCCGGCACAAACGGGGCGATAGGCTTGGTGGTGCCGGCTGGGATGATCGCTTTCTTGGTCATGGGCTTTCCTCAGAGAGTGGAAGTTTTGGGAGTGAACGTGCTGCAGAAATCTTCAACGCTGGAAACCCAGCCGAAAAACGTTTCGATGTTGAACAGGGCCGCCTGCTGCGCGAACGCCGGACCCGCCTGATGCGTGGCGTCGGCCAGCACCACGCCGAAATACTCGAGGAAGAAGCCATCGCGCAGGGTCGACTCAACACATACGTTGGTGGCGATACCCGTGAACACCAGGTTACGAATGCCACGGCTGCGCAGCACGCTGTCGAAGTTGGTATTGAAGAAGCCGCTGTAGCGGGTTTTCGGCAATACGATGTCGCCCGGCTGTGGCTTCAGTTCGTCCACCAACTCATAGTCCCAGCCGCCTTTGGCCAGTAGTTGGCCTTGCAGCTCGGGGCGTTTGCGCATGGTTTTCAGGGCATTGGATTTATGCCAGTTGGGCGAACCCGGGCCGCCGGCTTCGACGTAATCCGGGTCCCAGCCGTTCTGGAAGAAAATCACCGGCATGCTTGCGGCGCGCGCTGCGACCACTGCCTTCTGAATGCTGGCGATCACCGGCCCGGTGCTGCTCACATCAAAACCCGCGAGGTCCAGATAGCCGCCCGGCGTCGAATAGGCGTTCTGCATATCGATCACGATCAAGGCCGTCTCGCAGGCTTTCATGCTCAGCGGTTCCGGGCTTGCAGGAAGTTGCCGAGCAGCTTCTGCGGACTGCGGTGGTGCATAGCCTGATACAGGGGCAGTTGCATTCATCAGGCAGATTCCTTGAGCAGATTGATGTGTTGGCGACTGGTCATCAGCGGTTGAATCTTCTGCCCGAAATCTTCCACGCCTTTAACGAAGTCATCGAAGGTCAGCATCACGCCCTGGGTGCCAGGTACGCTGGCCACTTCATCGAGCATGCGTGCCACCGACGCCCATGAACCCACCAGCGTGCCCATATTGATATTCACGGCGGAAGTTGGATCGGCCATCTGCCGCATGTTCGAGCCGGGGCTCTTGTCGGCTGAGCCTTTTTCGCTGAGCCAGGCGATAGCTTCCTCGTCAGCCCCGGCCTTGATGTGCTCCCAGCGGGCGCGGGCGGCTTCATCGGTATCGTCGGCGATGATCATGAACAGCGGGCAGGAAGTGACGTTGCGGCCGGTTTTTTCGTTGGCCTCGATCAGCTTGGCAGCGGTTGGCGCGTAAGCCATCGGGGTGTTCACACCCTTGCCGAAGCAGAAGTTGTAGTCGGCGTATTGCGAAGAAAACGCCATGCCCGCTTCGCTTTGGCCTGCGCAGATGATTTTCATGTCAGCTTGAGGTTTAGGGCTGACGCGGCAGTCGTTCATGGTGAAGTACTTGCCTTTGAGATCGCTGTGCCCGGTGCTCCACAGGTCTCGTAACACTTGGGCGTATTCGGCCAGGTATTCATAGCGGGTCGAGAAGAACTCATCTCCCGGCCACATGCCCATCTGTTCGTATTCCGGTTTTTGCCAGCCTGTTACCAGGTTCACCCCGAAGCGGCCGCCGGAAATCGAGTCGATGGTCGAGGCCATACGCGCCACGATGGCCGGGGGAATAGTCAGGGTCGCAACGGTGGCGAACAGGTGGATGCGGCTGGTGACAGCGGCGAGTCCCGCCATCAGCGTGAAGGACTCCATGTTGTGTTCCCAGAACTCGGTCTTGCCACCGAACCCGCGCAATTTGATCATCGACAGGGCAAATTCGAAGCCGTAATGCTCGGCCTTCTGCACGATTGTCTTGTTCAATTCGAAAGTCGGCATGTACTGCGGCGCGTTGCTGGAAATCAGCCAGCCGTTGTTACCGATAGGGATGAAGATTCCAATATCCATGTGAAGGCCTCTTGCATGCGGTGGCAATGAACGGTGCGCCCGGCGAAGTCCGGCAGCACGCTACACAGGACGTTTTGCATGAAGCAGGCCAGCTTTTGATTGTTGTTTTAAAACAAAGAGTTGATTGAATAATGGTATGGGTTTCAGACCATTTGGTCTGGATTAGAGCACTTGGTTTGTGCGCGGTGCACGCAGACGGGGCAGGAATACCGAAGTCCGGTTTTAGTAGGAGCTGCCGAAGGCTGCGAAGCATTCATCCAGATATGCCGCGATCGCAGCCTTCGGCAGCTCCTACAGGTCCAGTGTTGGTTGCACGACAGCGAGGTGCCATGGACATTGCGTGCTTCGGTTTGTGGTCTATCCCCCATCCACCAAGGTAAAGTGCCCCGGTATTCAATGTTGATGCGGTCGTAAATGTGAACAACGAACCTCCAGTGGCGCCTCCCAAATCCGTCAAACGCAGCCGTGTGGTGAAACCCAAGGCGCCTGCGCTCAAGGCTAAAGCCAAGCCTGTGGTTAAAGGCAAGGGCACGCGCGAGGCCAGTGCGTCGACGGTCAAGCGGCGGATGCGTTTGATAGAAGGCAAGCGTGCGGCGATTCTGGACGCTGCGCTGGAAATCTTCTCGCGCTTCGGCCTGCATGGCACCAGCCTGGATCAGGTGGCGAGCATGGCCGATGTGTCCAAGACCAATCTGCTTTATTACTTCGCCAGCAAAGAGGAGCTCTACACCAGTGTGCTGCGCCAGTTGCTGGATGTATGGTTGAAACCGTTGCGCGGCTTCAGTGCAGAGCAGGATCCGGTCGAGGCAATCAGCGAATACATCCGGGTCAAGCTGGAATTGTCCCGTGACCATCCCGCCGAGTCGCGGCTGTTCTGTCTGGAGATCATTCAGGGTGCGCCGTTGATGCTGGCTGAACTGGAGCAGCCACTGCGCGATATCGTTGAGGCCAAGGTCTCGGTGATTCAGGGCTGGATAGAGGCGGGCAAACTGGCACCGGTTGAACCGCATCACCTGATCTTCTCGCTGTGGGCCACCACCCAGCACTATGCGGACTTCGCCAGCCAGATCAACGCGGTGACCGGCAAGACGCTTGATGATCCGGTGTTCTTTGCGCAGACGCTGGAGAATCTCCGGGCGCTGATTCTCAATGGGATTTGCCCGCGTTAAATCCTGATTAAAAAAATCGCAGGGTTATTCTGGCTCAATGCTCCTGGCCAAGCCTTTCGCCCATGCCGTGGCCATTTTTTCTCCCACCGGCTCGAATTCCGGATGGGTCTTGCGGTACTCCGAAAGCTCGGCCATCGCCCGGCTCATGCCAGTGCTTACTCTGCCAAGCAGTTCGGCGCAGCGGGCTTCGGTCAAGCTGCACGACGTGCGCCCGAACTGGACCAGCATCTTGCGTTTTGGCCAGGCTTTTGAACCGCCCAGCAACAGACCCATGATGTCGTTTCCTGCATATACCGTGGTGGTCACAAGGTCGTAAGCTGGCGCGAGCCAGATGTCTGCGTCCTCGGCACAGTTTTCATAGAGCAACCCGAAATTTTTCAAATGCCCGTCACCATTCTGGATACCGGCAGAAAGCGCGACCATCATGAAGAAGTCCTCCAGTGCTTTAGTAACACGGGACGGCGTGACATAAGACTGGATCAGCCTGGCGCACCCTTGATAGCTGCCGTCATACTTCTTGACTGTCCCCCAGCCTGACAGCACGCACATGTCTTCAAATCCGAGGTAGCCGCTGTCAGCGACGTCGAAGCGTTTCACGACCAGTAATCTTCCTTGGCGGCCAAGCTGGATTTCAGGTACTTGAAGACCGGAATGGAATGCTGCCCGCATGCAGAAAAACTCATTGGCGGCCAGTTGGGGGAATTCCGGGTCGTGGAATGTTTTAACGATGTGCGTGGCACCCCGATGGGTAATTCGTCCAGTTTCGCCTTCCTTCTCGTCAGCTTCGCGGATCAGTACTTTTGGCTGAACGCCTGAAACCCCTGAGTAGGCGGCGTAAGTTTTCATGAGGCTATCGAACAAGTCTTCCGCCCCGTCGTAGATCAACAGTTCGGAAAGATTGATCTCGGGAAGCGGCTCGTCGCTGGCGGCATGGGCGATGCTGATGCGCCCGAGCTGATGTGGGCCGACGATGCCCAGCAATGCGAAGTCGTCAAAGCCGCGCACCGACTTGCTGAAGCGCCGCGTGAGTTCATTTTTGAGATGCCCCTCGGGTAGGTGCATCTCGAATAGCGGATGGATTCCGTACTCCCAGTTGTAGCTCTCCAGGCGCACTGGCATGGTCAAGGACACGGCGTCCTTTTCGGTCAGTGGCTGGTTATAGGAGAAAATCGAGTCGCGATTGTTTTTTCCACCACGCCCCAGAGTTCCGGCAGCGACTCCCCCTGCGCCGATGTGCAGCCTTTCACTTGCTGAGCTATTCATGGACGTTTCCCGCTTTCAGTTCATCAAGGGTCTTGCGTCGACGTTTGGGGGTCGCAGTCAATTCATAGCCCAAGCCTTCAAGGACTGCCGCAACCTTGCGAATGCCGACCTCGGGGATAGTGTTGTTCTCAATGCCGGAAATGGTCGCTCGACTCATGCCATGCCGGTCTGCGAGTTGGCTTTGCGAAAGGCCAGCGCTCTTGCGCAGATTTCTGATCAATGTAGCTAATTCATTCACTTAAAATTGCATCCTATACGGTGCATAAATAATTTATAGCGTGATTCGCATCGTATTTGATGCAAAAAGATTTTGATAGCTGTTCTTCACTGCGTGATCAGGTTCCGATTTGCGATCGACATGATCTGCGATCAATCGACTTCAGCCCGTTCAACCCTTGATCCGTCTTCAGCCCCCATGCCCGCTTTTCGTGCTCGTCCCGCCCAAACCAAGTGCTCTGCTTCGGACCATTTGATCTGTTTTTATCTGCTTAAAACGCTAAACACCTGAAAGTTATAGCTATTCAAAGACTGGCACAGTTACTGCTTTTCTCTCCTGCATATCAGGGCCGGGTAACCGGTGCGTGTTCAATGCTGTGTCGAGAGAGGTGTTACTCGTATGACCCTGCAATCCGTCCCCATCATCGATCTTGCACCGTTCTTTTCCGGCCACCCCGAGGGCAAGGCTGCTGTGGCTCGTCAGGTCAATCAGGCTTGTCGGGACATTGGTTTTCTGGTCATCACACACCATCAGATTTCACCTGAACTGCTTGAGCGCGTGTCTCGACTGACCCGTGAGTTTTTTGATCTGCCCCTTGAGCAAAAGCGCAAAGTCGATCGGCCGAGCCCGGAGATGGTGCGCGGTTACAGCGCAATCGCCGAGGAAAGCCTGTCTTATTCGCTGGAAGAAAGTGCACCCGGCGATCTCAAGGAATCGTTTTCCATTGGCCCCACCCACGTGCCTGGTGATGACTACTACCACAATGCCGTCGCCGGTTCGCACTTCGCGCCCAATGTCTGGCCTGCAGAACATCTGTTGCCTGGTTTTCAGGAAGCTTATTGCGAGTACTTCGCCGCAATGAGTGAGCTCGCTGCGGCAATGATGCGTATTTTCGCACTGGCGCTGGAGCTGGATGAGCACTATTTCGACAGCACCATTGACCGCCACATCAGTATGTTTCGCAGCCTGAGTTATCCGGACATCAAGGGCGAGGTTGAAGCCGGACAAATGCGCGCCAGTGCGCACACCGATTACGGCAGCATGACCATCGTTCGTCCGGACAGCGCACTTGGCGGCTTGCAGGTGCGTAATCAGCGAGGCGAGTGGGTCGATGTGCCCTATGTCGAGGACAGTTTCGTGGTCAATATCGGCGACTTGATGATGCTGTGGACCAACGATCGCTGGATTTCTACCTTGCATCGAGTGGTCAATCCCCCCCAGGACAGCGTTTCAGACAACCGGCGCCAGTCGCTGGTGTTTTTTCATCAGCCTAATTACGACGCAGTGATCGAGTGCCTGCCGGGTTGCCTGGCTGAAGGCGAAACCCCACTGCACGCCGCTGTTACGTCGGGCGATCATCTGCTGTCGAAGTTCGTCAAGCAGACCACTTTCGGCGGCAGCAAGGTGGCCTGATGAACACACTTTCTTATGTGAATGTGTTTGCCAAAGACATTGTCGCCCTGAGCTGCTTCTACGCCGACCTGTTCGACTTCAAGGAAGTGGAGGCGATTCGCTCGCCGATCTTTCGTGGTCTCGATACCGGCAAATCGTGCATTGGCTTCAATGCTCCTGAAGCCTACGAGCTATTGGGTCTTGGCGATTACTGTTCGGCCAGCGGTGTGAAGTTTTTACTGAACATTGATGTCACCGGGCAGGCCGATGTAGATCGGCTGGTGCCCTTGGCGCTGGCCAAGGGCGCAACCCTGATCAAGGCGCCTTATCTGACTTACTACAACTGGTACCAGGCGGTGCTACTCGACCCTGAGCAGAACGTGTTCCGTATCAACTTCATGCTCTGACCCTCCCAACCCTGTCCCTTCAGCCATTCATCAGGATGATCAACAATGCTCAACAGATTTCTTAAGCGAACCTTGGGTGCTGCAATATTGCTGGGTCTGGCACACGGCGCATCGGCAGAGGGCTTGACCCTGGAGAAGCCGGCGAAGATCGCCATGGTCTATATCAGCCCACGCAATGATGGTGGCTGGACTCAGGCGTTCGATGAGTCGCGGGTCAAGCTGGAGAAAGAGCTGGGTACCAAAATCCAGTACGTGGAAAGCGTGCCGGAAAACGCCGCTGCAATTACGCCCGTGGTTGATCGACTGATTGCCCGGGGAGCGAACGTCATCATCGGCACCGCGTTTGGCTACTCCGATACTTTCCTCGATCTGGCGAAGAAATACCCGAAGATCGCTTTCCTCAACGGCTCCGGCACGACCAATGCGCCAAATCTGGAATCCTTCTACGGCCGTACTTACGAAAGTCAGTACCTGTGCGGCATGGCGGCGGGCGCAGCCTCGAAGACTGGCAAGCTGGGCTTTGTCGCCGCTAACCCGTTCGGTCAGGTCAACTGGACCGTCAACGCCTTTGCATTGGGCGCGCAGCAGATCAACCCGAATGCCACGGTCAACGTGATTTACACCGGCGCCTGGAATGACCCTGTCAAAGAGCGCGCGGCTGCCATGGCTCTGATCGATAACGGTGCCGACGTGATCGGCCAGCACGTGGACAGCCCAACACCGCAAATCGTCGCCCAGGAGCGCGGCGTGCTGGGCACCGGCCACCACCGTGACTTGAGTGAGTTCGCCCCCAAGGCCACCGTTTGTTCTTCGGCCTGGGTCTGGGATCGCTTTCTGGCTCCTGAGCTGAAGAAAATTATTGCTGGTAACTGGGTGCCCGATCCAAAAGGCGCGCTGCTGTCCATGGAGCAAGGCGGCACAGACATTACGCTGACAGCGGGCGAGCATATTTCTGCCGAGAACAAGCAAAAGATCGAGGCCGCTCGCGAGGAGTTGATGAAAGGGCAGAAGATCATTTACAGCGGCCCGATGAGTGATCGCGATGGCAAGGAGCGAATCGCGGCGGGCAAAAGCATGCCTGATGCCGACTTGTGGAAGATGGACTGGTTCGTCAAAGGCGTGGCTTCTCAGCAATGAGTCAGGCGAACGCGATCCAGCTCACCGGCATCAGTAAATCCTTCGACGGTTTCAAGGCTTTGACTGACGCGCACTTCACCGGCAAATGGGGTGAAGTGCATGCGCTGCTTGGCGAAAACGGCGCGGGCAAATCATCGCTGATGAACATTGCCGCCGGTTTGTATGCGCCGGAGAGCGGGTCGCTGTTGATAGATGACAACCCGGTGCGGCTCAGCGGCCCCAAGGACGCGAGCCGTTACCACATCGGTATGGTCCACCAGCATTTCAAGCTGGTGCGACCTTTCACTGTTGCCCAGAACATTCTGCTCGGCCTGCCCGATGCCGTGGGGCAGGGCACCTACAGCAAACGTCTGCAAGCACTCGAAAAGCAGATCAGCGCCAAGGCTCAGGAGCTGGGCTTTGCCATTGATCCGCGTCAGACCATCGAAAACCTTTCGATTGCCGAGCAGCAACGGGTGGAGATTCTCAAAGTGCTGTTGGCCGGTGCGCGGATCCTGATTCTCGACGAGCCCACCGCTGTGCTGACCGATCAGGAAGCCGAGCGCTTGCTGGCGACCGTGCAGTCCTTTGCACGGCAGGGCGCGGCGGTGATTCTAGTGACGCACAAAATGTCCGACGTCAAACGCTACGCCGACCGGGTGACGGTGATGCGCGGTGGTCGAACCGTGGAAACCCTTGATCCGCAAAGCGTATCGGTCGAGCAACTGGTGCGCTTGACGGTGGGTGAATCGCAGACCCTTGCCGAGCATCCCCAAGCCCCGGCGGGCGAGGCAAAACTGGTGGTGCGCAATCTGCGCTCTGTAGCGGGTCAGGGACCGTTGGCTGGCGTCGATATGACCCTGCATGCCGGGCAAATTTATGGCATCGCCGGGGTGGGTGGTAACGGCCAGAGTGAGTTGGCCAACGCCTTGATGGGCCTGCCTCAAGCGGTAGAGGGCGAAATGCTGCTGCAGGGTTTTGGCGATTTGTGCGGCGCATCCGCCGAGCAACGTCGGGACTTGCGCATCGCTTCGATTCCCGCCGACCGCTACGGCGCAGCGTTGGCAGGCTCGCTGTCGGTGGCCGAGAACTTTGCTATCGGGCAGATCCACAGCGGTCGTTACGGCTCGTTTTTTCGCCTGCGCAGCAAGCGTATGGATGAAGATGCCACCGCCGCTATAAGCGCTTTCGACGTGCAGGGTGTTCGCTCCCTGCAGCAGAAAGCCGCGCTGCTGTCCGGTGGTAATGCGCAAAAACTGGTAATCGCCCGGGAGTTCAGCCGCGACCCGCAACTGGTGCTGGTACACAGTCCCAGTCGAGGGCTGGATGCCAAGGCGACCGCTGCGGTGCACGGTCGTTTGCGGGCCGCCCGGGATGCCGGAGCGGCGGTGTTGGTGATCAGTGAAGACCTCGATGAGGTGCTGATGCTGGCCGACCGTATCGGGGTCATGAACAGCGGCCGGATCGTCGCAGAATTCGAACGCCCGGCGGATCGCCAGGCGATAGGCAAGGCCATGGTGAGTCATGACTGACGTGACACTGCAATCCTCGACTCAAAAGCCTGCACGACGTCAGCCACTGCTTTCGCGCCGCTATGCGCTGGAAATTCGTCAACAGTTGGCCTGGTACTGGCAAGCGTTGGTGATTGCCCTGGCATTGGTGGTTGGCCTGGCCATCTCGGCGGCAATTCTGGTGGGCGCGGGTGTTCCGGCAGAAGAACTGCTCAATGAGTTTGTCGTGCTGACCGTGCTGGACCCGCAGAATTTCAAAGCGGTGTTGTTTCAGGCCGCGCCGATGATCCTGGTGGGGCTGGCCGGGTGCATGGCGTTTCGTGCGCGGTTCTGGAACCTGGGCCTCGAAGGTCAGATGATCTGGGGCGGCATTGGCGCTACTGCGATTTCGTTGTTCGAAGTCGGCCCGCCGTCGATTCGGCTACCGTTGATGCTGGCGGCGGCAATGATCTGCGGCGTGCTCTGGACCCTCGCGCCCGTGCTGCTCAAGCTGCGTCTCAAGGTCAACGAAATCATCTCGACCCTGATGCTCAACTACATCGCCGCCAATTTCCTTCTGCATCTGCTTTACGGCAACTGGAAAGATCCTCGTGACAACTTTCCATACTCCCCGGCATTCCGAAGCTTTGAGCGCTTGCCTGATCTGCTCGATGGCTACAACGCGGCGATTGTGCTGGCAATCATCGTCACTGTTTTCGCGCTGTGGTTTATCGGTATTTCCCGGGCGGGCCTTTACCTGCGTTTCGTTGATGCCAATCCGCGCGTCGCTGATGCCGTCGGCGTGCCGGTGCGCAAAATGATCATCGGCACGGTGCTGCTTTCCGGGGCACTGGCCGGGATTGCCGGATTTATCGTCACCGCCGGGCAGGAAGGCCGCCTGACTCAGTCGTTCTATCAGGGCTATGGGTTCTCCGGAATTCTGATTGCCTTCCTGGCGCGCAATAACCCTGTGGCGGCGACCATCGTCGCTTTATTGGTCGCGCTGCTATTCGTGGCCGGACGCAGTTTGCAGGTGTTCTACCAGATCCCGTTTTCCATGGTGCAGTTGATCCAGGCCATTCTGGTGATCTGTGTGGCCTCGTCAGACTTTTTCATTCGTCATCGCATGCGACTGATTCAAACGGGAGAGCAGTGATGGACATGATTGCCAACTGGCTGGGCAATTCCCCTGACTTTGCTGTGCCATTCGCACTGGCGGCCTTGGGCCTGATTCTGACCGAGCGTGCCGGGGTTCTAGCGCTGGGGGCCGAAGGCTTGATGCTGGTTGGCGCACTGGCGGCGATCGGCGCCCAACTAAGCTTCAGCACGCCGATGATCTCGCTGATCATGGCCATGCTCGCTGCCAGTGTGGTGTCGCTGTTGTTCGCGCTGATGGTGTTGGTGATGCGTATCAACCAGGTCATCGCCGGGCTTGCACTGGTGTTTTTCTGTCAGGGACTGACCGGATTGCTGGGCACCTTGCTTGAATGGACCAACCAACCTGTAACCGGGCTGGCCGCAGTGGCACTTTGGCCACTTTCCGGGTTGCCGCTTATCGGAAAGATTTTTGTACAAAACCCACTGGTTTACCTGACACCGCTTATTTTTCTGGGTGTCGTCTGGTTTCTTTATCGCAGTAATGCCGGTCTGCGCTTGCGAGCCGTTGGTGAAAATCCTCAGGCGGCGGACGCGGCAGGTATCTCTGTTTTGGGTTATCGACTGGCTGCAATTCTGGCGGGCGCAGCGTTGATCGGCCTGGCAGGCGGCTATATTTCGGTGCTCAGCACCAAGATGTGGATCGCCGCCATGACCGGCGGACGTGGCTGGATTGCGGTGTCGCTGGTGATTTTTGCCCGCTGGTCGCCTTGGCGCGCCCTTGCCGGTGCCATTCTTTTCGGCTGCATCGAGGCGCTGATCCCACAGTTGGCGTCCACCGGCATTCGCCTGCCGCAATACTTCGTGCTGATGACGCCTTATGCCGTCACGCTGATGGTCATGATCTGGGTGGCAATGGATAAAAACGCAAAGGCAGCGGGTTCAGGCAATCAGCCGGGAGCGTTGGGCGAAGCGTTCATTCGTGAGGAGCGACGCTGAGGCGGGCAGGGTGCGGCATCACAGGCAGTTGCCGGGCAGGGGACTGCCAACGTAGGATGCGCAACCGCCTGGCGTTTTGTGAAGGAGCTCACTTTTACGTCCGGACTCCGAACCATACGAGTACACATACGTGACAGCCATCCAATTGACTGATGCTGAAGTCGCAGCGATCGCCGAGGTCGAAGCGACTTCCAATATTCTGCGCCTGATGACGCGACTGACGTCGCTGCGTTTTGCGGCCATTGCCCGGGTCACCGATCAGCGCTGGATTGCCTGCGCTGTCCACGATGAAATTCAGTTTGGCGTCACCCCTGGCGATGAGCTGGACGTCGAAGCGACCATCTGCAAGGAAATTCGTCAGCATCACGCCGCCGTGGTGATTTCAAAAGTTAGTGAGGACCCGCGCTTCGTGAACCATCCTGTGCCCAAACAGTATGGTTTCGAAAGCTATGTGTCGTTGCCGATCATCCTGGCTGACGGGGCATTTTTCGGCACACTGTGTGCCCTTGATCCGTTGCCTGCCAGGCTGGATGATCCGGATTTGATTCAGACGCTGGAAATCTTCGCCCGCTTGATCGGCGTGACGCTCGACCTGCAGACGCGAGTTGCTGCGGCAGCGTAGAAATATTTCGTAATCAATACCCGTAAACCCGTCTATCCCCGCTATACCCCCCGCAAAACACGATCTTGTGCCGGTAGCACCTGCTAACCGGCCGTCTGTCATTTGAAGCTTATTTTCTCCAGTGCTGAAACGTTTATGATGGCGTGATGTCATTTTGATGTCGCGCAAATGGATGCGCATCCAAGAGAGCAGGGCCGCCCTCATCAACCTCATCATTCCCGGACGGTTCTATGCTCACAGCGATTAACACAACACTGGCGAATATCAGTGTCAAAGCAAAACTTTCACTAGGCTTCGCTCTGGTGCTGATCCTCACGTGTTTAATCGCCTTTACCGGCTGGTCCGGTCTACAGTCGTTGACCGAGCGTGGCAACAAGGTGGCATCTATCGCCACGCTCAATGAGCAGGCGCGCGACCTGCGCATCGCCCGACTGAGCTACATGCTCAACCCGGATGCCGAACGTGCCGCTGCGGTCACCAGTTACATCACCAAGCTGGAAAACCAGACCCGCGAGATGAAAACCTTTTTTGTCACCGGTGCCAGCCTTGGCCTGATTGGCGAAGTCAGTGACTCTGTGACGGTTTACAAAACCCATTTCAACGATTTCGTTCAGGCAACCCAAAGTCGTGAAGCGGCGCGCGGCTCGATCAGCGCTCAGGTTGATACGATGATCTCTGAGCTGGAAAAAATTCAGGATCAGGCGGGTGAGGCGGACCCTCAGGCCCGGGCCATGACCGCGCAGAATCGCCTCATTCAACAGGCACGCTCTCACGCCCAGACTTACACCTACAGCACCAAGCCTGAATACCTGCAACCAGCACTCGCCGCTGTGGATGCCGCACGGAACAACCTGAAAAACCTCAATCAGGCTTCACCTCAAGCCATTCAAGGCATTGATCAGGCGTTGGTCGCCTTTCGGGCTGCGATCGGGCAGTTCAGCGAAAGCGTGACCAAGGCCCAGCAGGCGCAGATTGCCTTGACGGACGACGTGACCCGCTTGCTGGAAGCCAGCAAGAAAATGACTGCCAACCAGATCGTGCTGCGCACCAACGACGTGAATGACGCCAATATGTTTCTGGCAGGCGCAACCATCGCCGCGTTGTTGTTCGGTATTCTGGCTGCCTGGGTTATCACTCGTCTGATCGTCGGCCCGCTGATGGAAACCCTGCGCAACGCCGAGTTCGTCGCCAGCGGTGACCTCAGCCACAACATGGCGGTGACTCGCAAAGACGAGCTGGGCCAGTTGCAAACCAGCATGCAGCGCATGACTGTGGGGCTGCGTGATCTGATTGGCGGTATCAGTGATGGCGTAGTGCAGATCGCCAGTGCTGCCGAGCAACTGTCGGCGGTGACTGAGCAAACCAGCGCGGGCGTTAATAGCCAGAAGGTGGAAACCGATCAGGTCGCCACGGCCATGAACGAAATGACCGCTACGGTGCAGGAAGTCGCCCGCAACGCCGAAGAAGCTTCCGAAGCCGCCATCAACGCCAGCCGCGAAGCGAAGCAGGGCGATGAAGTGGTGACCCAGGCCATGCAACAGATTGGTCGACTGGCTGAAGAAGTGAGCCACTCCACCGTCGCCATGAACGATCTGAAAAGCGAAAGCGACAAGATCGGTAGCGTGCTGGACGTGATCAAGTCGGTGGCGCAGCAAACCAACCTGCTGGCTCTCAACGCTGCCATTGAAGCGGCACGTGCCGGTGAAGCCGGTCGTGGTTTTGCGGTGGTAGCCGACGAAGTCCGCAGCCTGGCGCAACGTACCCAAACCTCCACCGAAGAGATCGAAGGCCTGATCACCGGGTTGCACACTGGTACTCAGCGTGTTGCGACGATTCTGGAAAACAGCCGCTCGCTGACCGACAGCAGCGTAGAGCTGACTCAACGTGCCGCTACCTCTCTGGTGAGCATCACACGTTCGGTTTCATCCATCGAGCTGATGAATCAGCAGATCGCCGCAGCAGCCGAACAGCAAACGGCCGTGGCCGACGAAATCAACCGCAGCGTGCTCAATGTCCGGGATATTTCCGAGCAGACCTCCGCCGCCAGTGAAGAGACCGCAGCGTCCAGCGTTGAGCTGGCGCGGTTGGGTGTGCACCTGCAAAGCATGGTGGGCAAGTTCAAGCTTTGATGGGCCACTCGCGGTGTCCAAGGCACCGCGAACTGACTTGTAGGAATACACCAATGTCCCTGACACCACGCTGTCGCGCAGCGACCGGAGACCTGTAGGAGCGCGCTTGGTCTGGGCCGCATCCGGACGATTGCGTCAGCACAGGCAATATATTTATCGAATGAAAGACCGAATCGTCCGGATGCGGCCCAGACCAAGCGCGCTCCTACAGAAAGTTGCTCTTGAATTCATCGGGTTGTGCGTTGTTGGATAAGAGATGCCGAAGGCTCCGATGACGTTGGCACCGTCGTCAATCGAACTATCCCCAAACGCTACGGGTCGGTAATACAACGCCATTGTCTGGCGAAGTCACCTGCCCGGAGCACTACCATGAAGCCTTATGTTATCTGCCACATGATGTCCTCCCTGGACGGCCACGCGCTGACTGATGGCTGGGAGCGGCCTTTCAAGAATGCCGCTGGCGATCTCTATGAGGAGCTGGCAAAGACGTTCAATTTCGATGCCTGGATCTGCGGCCGCGTGACCATGCAGGAAATCTCTCACGGCGACGATTACCCTCGTGGGCTGGCCAAATCCCCGGTGCCACGTACCCATCATTTCGCTGACCGCAATGCAGAAACTTACGCCATCTCCATCGATCCACACGGCAAAGTAGCCTGGAAGAGCAACCAGGCGCTGGGCTCCCATGTGGTCGAAGTGGTCTGCGAGTCCGTGGAAGACGATTACCTTGCGTATCTGCAATCCATCAATGTGTCCTACATTTTTGGCGGCAAGACTGACATCGACCTGAAAAAAGTCGTCGACATTCTCGCCAGCGAACTGGGTCGCAAGCGTCTGATTGTCGAAGGTGGACCCCATGTCAGCGGTTCGTTCCTGAATGCCGGGCTGGTGGACGAAGTCAGCGTTTTGCTGCTGCCTTTGATCGACGGCAGAGGCGAGCATCCAGCCTCCTTTGAGGTATCGACCGAGGCCTGGAAGCAGCCGGCTTATCTGAAACTGGTGTCGGCCGAGGTTCAGGACGAGGGCGGGGTCTGGTTGCGGTACAAGACGCAGGCTTAAAGTGGCTCTGCCTCGCAGCCACACCGATCCTGTAACACTGATCGGTGTGGCGCGAAACCTTGCTCGCGATTCGAACTGGAATGCTTTCCGCTGTAGGAGCGCGCTTGCCCGCGATTGCGTCTGGTCAGGCGATATAACTTTCGCTGACGTACCGGATCGTCCGGATGCGGCCCAGACCGCGCTCCTACAGAACCCGGTTTGCTGAGCGACAGTGCAGTGTCAGCTTTGCCTGAGGACTCCGTACAGATTTTGCATTGCCAATCAGAGGCGCTTATGCCTCCCTGAATCCACTTCACAAAACCAGACAAAAGTTGTCCACGAAAAGTGGGGGTATGTCTGTGGATAACATTGCCAAAGCCATATGGGCTGCGGTTTTTGGCCAATGATCACGAAATGAACAGCCACAAAAATACTGATTTTCCCTTGATTTTCAGTTGCTTTGCGGTGCAGCGCGCTAAATCGGGCCGTTCAAAGCGTCCCGATTCAGTGGATATCCTCGAATGGCAGGCCCACATAATTTTCCGCAATGCTGCGGCGGCCAGCTTCGGAGCCAACGAAGTAATCCAGCTCGGTTTGTTGCAGGCGCTGGCTGAATGAGTCGTTCTCGGGAAAGCGATGCAGCATCGAGGTCATCCACCAGGAAAACCGCTCAGCTTTCCACACCCGACGCAGACAAATTTCCGAATAACGTTGCAACAGATCGGTGCGGCCCTCGCGATACACCTTGAGCAGGATGCGATACAGCGTATTGACGTCGCTGGCCGCCAGGTTCAGACCCTTGGCCCCGGTGGGCGGTACGATATGCGCGGCGTCACCCAGCAAAAACATTCGGCCATACTGCATCGGTTCGACCACGAAGCTACGCAGCGGGGCGATGCTCTTTTCAATTGATGGGCCAGTGACCAGGCGATTGGCGATATCCGCGGGCAGTCGGTGCCTGAGTTCATCCCAGAACCGCTCATCCGGCCAATCCTCGATCTTCTCCCCTGCGTCCACCTGGACGTAATACCGGGTACGTGTGGGCGAGCGCATGCTGCACAGGGCAAAACCGCGTTCGTGGCGAGCGTAGATCAGCTCTTCGCTGACGGGCGGGGTGTCCGCCAGTACGCCAAGCCACCCAAACGGATAAACCCGTTCGAATACCTCGACTGCTTCAGCAGGGATCGATTGCCGCGAGACGCCATGAAATCCGTCGCACCCGGCGATGTATTCACAATCCAGACGGGTGCTCTGTCCCTCGTGCTCGAAGGTCAGATAAGGGGCATCGGTTTTCATATCATGAGGCACAACGTTGCTGGCATCGAAGAAACTGACTGCGCCCGCTGCGTCCCGCGCTCTCAGCAGGTCTCGGGTGACCTCAGTCTGGCCGTAGACCGTGACGTGCTTGCCACCGGTCAGGCCATGCAGGTCGATACGTTCGGTGCGCCCGTCGAAAGCCAGCTGGAAACCGTCGTGGGGCAGGCCTTCGCTGTCCAGACGCTCGCTGACGCCAGCCTCGCGCAGGAGGTCGACGGTGCCTTGTTCAAGCACGCCAGCGCGGATTCGGGAGAGGATGTGCTCGGGATTTTTGCGTTCGACGATGACGTTGTCGATACCGGCCTGCTGGAGCAATTGACCGAGTAAAAGGCCGGACGGCCCGCAGCCAATAATGGCGATCTGGGTTTTCATGGCAGAACCTTTTTTATATGTTGTTTTTATCTGTCCTGTATTTTTAGTGGCCGTTATCCAGAGAAGAAGACATTATCCGCTGCATTTTCTGGACTTTTCATAACTCGTCGAGGAGGGCAGACATGCGTGGTCCAGCGGTTGAAGGTGTCCCGGTCTTCAAGCTCTACGGCGAAACCACACTCTGGCCGACTCCCGACCTGTTGCATTGCGAATCGATACCAGAGCGCAGTCAGCTGCACGGTTGGGAAATACAAACCCACTCCCACAGCGATCTCGTGCAGTTGCTTTATGTGCAATCCGGCCAGGCCACCCTGCATGTCGAAGGTGTCACCCGTCAGGTGGAAAGCGCTACGTTGCAGGTGATTCCGGCGTTGAGCGTGCATCGCTTCAGTTTTGCCCCGGACATTCAGGGTTTCATCCTCAGCCTGGCGCAGCCGTTGGCGGAACAATTGAATGCGTCGCTGGCGTCTTTACCGCTGAACGTTGCCCACTGTTATGGCGTGAACAGTGAGGAGCGCATGCAGCTGGATCCGTTGTTTACTGCGATCAGTGAAGAGTACGCGCAGCATAGATCCGGACGGGACTCCATGCTCCATGCGCTGATTACCATACTGTCGATCTGGCTGGATCGGCGCAGCAGCGCACTGTCTTCATCCGTGATGGCTTCCCATGAAAAAGGCCGTGAGCATTTGCAGGCATTTACCCGGTTGGTGGGTGAGCAGTTCCGCCAACACTGGTCAATCGAACACTACGCTGAACAACTGAATATCAGCGCAGCCTGGCTGAACAGTCTGTGTCGACGGCTGACCGAACAGTCAGCTTTGCAGATCATCAATCAACGTCTGCTGCTGGAAGCCAAACGCGATCTGGTTTACACCACCCTGACTATCAATCAGATTTCGGACCGGTTGGGGTTTTCCGAGCCCGCGTACTTTTCCCGATTCTTCAAACGCTGCACGGGCCAGTCGCCCAGGCTGTTTCGGGGGCAGCGATAATAGTCGGCAGTCTTATCAAGCACACTGCAATCATTTGAACTGGAAATGCGTTTTCTGTAGGAGCTGCCGAAGGCTGCTAAGCCTTTATCCTGAGCCAGCGCCATCGCAGCCTTCGGCAGCTCCTACAGGGGCAATGTTGGCCGCACCAATGGACACTCAGGCCGCTCGTTGGTATCACCATTAATGGATTCAAATGTAAGGCGACCACCGAATTGAACATCGATACCCGAATCAAATTCCGTCATCTGGTGTGTTTCCTCGAAGTTGCCCGGCAGGGCAGTCTGGCGCGGGCTTCGGATCAGTTGGCGATCAGCCAGCCAGCGCTTTCCAAAACCCTCAAGGAGCTGGAAACCCTGCTCGAAACCCAGTTGTTTGTGCGCAGTAAAAGCGGCGCAGCGCTGACCGAGGCGGGTGTGGCATTTCTGCGATTCGCCGGGCCCAGTGTGCAGTCGCTGCGCGAAGGGGTGAACAGCCTGCGTTCCGGCGAGCATGAACCGGTGACCGCGCGGCTCGGCGTTTTATCGACGGTGGAAAGCCTGCTGGTCCCGGAAGTGGTGCGTCGGCTGCATGAGCGTCATCCAGCGCTGATCGTCAGTGTCATGACGGGCCCCAGCGCCTATCTGCTCTCGCAGTTGCGGGTCGGTGAACTGGATCTGGTGGTCGGGCGCATGACCGACAGTCCGCAGATTCAGGGCCTGACCTTCGAGCACCTCTACAGCGAATCCATGACCCTCGTCGTCCGGCGCGATCACCCGTTGCTGGAGGGCAAGTTGCGCCGTGAAAGCCTGGAAAATTACCCCATGGTTCTGCCCTTGGCAGGCACAACTATTCGAAAATTTGCCGACAGCCTGTTCGTGCAATGCGGAATCAGCCCGCCACGCCAGCGGCTGGAAACCCTGTCGCTGACCTTGAGCCGCCGTTACGTGCAATGCAGCGACGCGATCTGGATCGCGCCATTCGACGCCGTTCAGCAGGATTTGCACACCGGTGAGCTGCACGAGCTGGAGCTGGGCATTCGCGAGCCCGGTGGCTCGGTAGGTATCTGCAGTAATCCGGCCCTGCCTTTGTCAAGAGCGGCGCAGTGGTGCGTCGATGTTTTGCAGGAAGTGGGCAAGGCGTATGGTCAATCCGAGCATCCATAACCATTTGGTTATGGATGTGTTTGATTTATTCAGTTCAGGTTTGGGGTAAGTCGAGAGAAACTGCGCGACATCAATAAACACTCCTCATTATAAAAACCAGGGAGAACCGCATGTCTGATGCGAGCAGCAGTCGTTTCGTCGTCCGTGACCGAAACTGGCACCCCAAAGCGTTGACCCCCGATTACAAGACCTCGATCCTGCGCTCCCCGCGACAGGCCCTTGTGAGTATTCCGCAATCGGTCTCCGAAGCCACTGGCCCGGACTTTTCCCACCTCAAATTTGGCGAGCACGACAACGACCTGTTGCTGAACTTCAACAACGGTGGTCTGCCGATTGGCGAGCGTATTATTCTGGCCGGGCGGGTGTGCGACCAATACGGCAAGCCGATTCCACACACACTGGTCGAGATCTGGCAGGCCAACGCGGGTGGCCGTTATCGCCACAAACGCGATGCTTATCTGGCGCCCATCGATCCGAACTTCGGCGGCGTGGGTCGGGCTTTGACCGATCGCGATGGCAACTACAGTTTCCGCACGGTAAAACCCGGTCCTTACCCGTGGCGCAACGGTCCCAATGACTGGCGTCCGGCGCATATTCATGTGTCAATCAGCGGTCCGTCGATTGCGACACGCTTGATCACCCAGTTGTATTTCGAAGGCGATCCGCTGATCCCGCTGTGCCCGATCGTCAAGTCGATTGCCAACCCGGATGCGGTGCAAAGTCTGATTGCCCGGCTGGACATGGGTATGGCCAATCCGATGGACAGCCTGGCTTATCGCTTTGATATCGTCCTGCGCGGTCAGCGCGCGACGCACTTCGAAAATCGCTAAGGAGCTAATGACATGCCGGTTCAATTGCTGCCTGAAACTCCTTCACAAACTGCTGGCCCGTACGTGCATATCGGCCTGGCGCTGGAGGCTGCGGGCAATCCGCCCCGGGATCTGGAAATCACTCACGAAATGGTCCTGCCCAATGCGCCGGGTGAACATATCGTGCTGCTGGGTAATGTTTTCGATGGTAACGGCCACCTGATTCGTGACGCCTTTCTGGAATTCTGGCAAGCCGACCACAAAGGTCATTACGACCCGATTTACGACCCGGAAAAACCCTTCAACGGCTTCGGTCGTACTGCCACGGGGGAAGATGGTCAGTGGCTGTTGAACACCATCAAGCCAGGCATCGTGCGTAACGCGGCTGGCGTGCCCATGGCAGCGCACATCAACGTGTCGCTGTTTGCCCGTGGCATCAATATCCATCTGCAGACGCGGCTGTATTTCGACGACGAAGCTGAAGCCAACGCCAAGGATCCGGTGCTGAACCTGATCGAACAACCGATCCGCCGCGAAACCCTGATCGCCAAACGCTGTACGGTCGACGGCAAGCTGGCGTACCGTTTTGACATCCGCGTGCAGGGTGAAGACGAGACGGTGTTTTTCGATTTTTGATCGTCCGTCCAGCCGACGCATGACCTATAGGGGCCAATGATAAGTTACTGAATAGATGCGATTTTTATGTGGGAGCGGTGCTTGCCCGCGATAAGAACACCGCGGTGTATGCTCAAGACCGCGTCGTCCTTATCGCGGGCAAGCACCGCTCCCACATAAACCGCGTCTGCTTCGCGACAGCGCGGTGTCATAGATACCAGGCCGCTCTCGCAGGAAAGGGGCGACCAGAAAGTTGTATTTAGTTTGATCAGAAACAGGGCGCTCGCAGCGGCGAGCGACCCAAATAATAATAAAAGGAACCACCATGACGCTTTCGGCTCGCGTGCCCGAGGCCGGCACACTGGATGTGCAGGCCTTTATCAATGCCCAACCCTTGTCCCGTTATCAGTGGCGAGTGGTGATTCTGTGTTTCCTGATTGTGTTCCTTGATGGTCTCGACACGGCCGCCATGGGCTTTATTGCTCCGGCGTTGAGTGTGGAGTGGGGCATTGATCGCGCCAGCCTTGGCCCGGTGATGAGTGCCGCGCTGATCGGTATGGTCTTCGGCGCGCTGGGGTCCGGTCCGCTGGCTGACCGTTTCGGGCGTAAGGTCGTGCTGGTCGTGGCCGTGTTTCTGTTCGGTCTGTTCAGCCTGCTGTCGGCCTACAGCAGCAACATCGATCAACTGCTGATCTTGCGTCTGCTCACCGGTCTTGGCCTTGGCGCTGCGATGCCCAACGCCACGACACTGCTCTCGGAATACACCCCGGAGCGTCTCAAATCATTGCTGGTGACCAGCATGTTCTGCGGCTTCAACCTCGGCATGGCCTGCGGCGGATTTGTTTCCGCCAAACTGATCCCCGCCATGGGTTGGCACAGCCTGTTGATGCTTGGCGGGATTCTGCCGCTGATCCTCACGGTCGTGCTGATGATCTGGCTGCCGGAGTCGGCGCGTTTTCTGGTGGTGCGCAATCTCGGCGTGGACCGCATTCGCAAGGTGCTGGCACCGATCTCCCGCCAGGAAGTCAACGCCGCCAAAGACTTCAGCGTGCCGGAACAGAAAACCGTGCGCAGTCGTAACGTCTTGAAGGTCATATTCTCCGGCACCTACAGCGCTGGGACCTTATTGCTGTGGCTGACCTATTTCATGGGGCTGGTCATCGTTTATCTGCTGACCAGTTGGTTGCCAACCCTGATGCGCGACAGCGGCGCGAGCATGGAACAATCCGCCTTCATCGGGGCTCTGTTTCAATTTGGCGGCGTGTTAAGCGCGGTCGGCGTGGGTTGGGCCATGGACAAGTACAACCCGCACAAAGTGATTGGCTGTGCCTATTTTCTGGCGGGCGTGTTCGCCTGGCTGGTGGGGCAGAGCCTGGGTAACGTTGCAGTGTTGGCGACCCTGGTGCTGCTGGCCGGTATGTGTATCAACGGCGCGCAATCGGCGATGCCTTCGCTGGCCGCACGGTTCTATCCTACCCAAGGGCGTGCCACGGGCGTTTCGTGGATGCTGGGCATCGGCCGTTTTGGCGCGATTCTCGGCGCATGGGCGGGTGCCACGTTGTTGGGCCTGGGCTGGAATTTCGAGCAGGTACTGACCGCGCTGGTGGTGCCTGCGGCACTGGCGGCCATTGCGGTGCTGATCAAGGGCTGGGTCAGCCATTCGGATGCCACATGAATTCTGGAGTCATGTTTTGAACAGATCGAGTCAGCAACTTTTCGACGCGTACTTCAAACAGCCGCAGATGAGTGAAATCTTCTCTGACCATGGTCGGCTGCAAGGCATGCTCGACTTCGAAGCGGCGCTGGCCCGCGCCGAGGCGAGCACGGGGTTGATTCCCGCTGAAGTGGTCGAAGACATTCAGGCCAGTTGCAACGCCGAGCTGTTCGACTTTGCCGAGATGGCGATTGCGATTGGCAATGCCGGTAATTCGGCAATCCCGCTGGTCAAGGCGCTGGGCAAGAAGATCGCGGCACGTAATCCTACGGCTGAACGCTATGTCCACATGGGCGCTACCAGCCAGGATGTGATGGACAGCGGACTGGTGCTGCAACTGCGCGCAGCCATTGTGTTGCTGGAACGGGATCTGGCCGAGCTGGCTGAATCTCTGGCCCGACAGGCCCAGCGCTACGCTGTGACGCCACTGGCCGGACGCACCTGGTTACAGCAGGCGACTCCGGTCACTCTCGGCATGAAAATCGCCGGTTGGCTGGGTGCGATAACCCGTCATCGTCAGCGCTTGCAGGAGCTCAAACCACGGCTGTTAAGCCTGCAGTTTGGTGGCGCGTCCGGCACCTTGGCGGCACTGGGCGCGCAAGCATTGCCCGTCGCTGAAGCACTGGCCCGTGAACTGCAACTGACTTTGCCGGAGCAGCCGTGGCACACCCAGCGCGACCGGCTGGTGGAGTTCGCCAGTTGGCTGGGTCTGATCGCCGGTAGCCTGGGCAAGATGGGCCGGGATATCAGTCTGTTGATGCAGACCGAAGTGGGCGAAGTCTTCGAACCGGCGGCAGCGGGCAAGGGCGGTTCATCGACCATGCCCCACAAGCGTAATCCGGTCGGTGCGGCGGTGATGATCAGCGCTTCAGTGCGTGCGCCGGGGCTGGTCGCAACGATGTTCGCGGCCATGCCTCAGGAGCACGAGCGCAGCCTCGGTCTGTGGCACGCCGAGTGGGAAACCCTGCCTGAACTGTGTTGCCTGGTGTCGGGATCGTTGCAACAGGCTTTGCAGGTAATTCCAGCGCTGGAAGTCAACGCGGAGCAGATGCTCACTAATCTTGATTCCACCCGAGGCCTGGTGCTTGCCGAGGCGGTCAGCATTGCCTTGGCCCAGCGCATCGGTCGCGATGCTGCGCATCATCTGATTGAACAAAGCTGCCGCCAGGCCGTGCAGCAGGGGCTGCATCTGCGCGAAGTGCTTGGCGCAGATCCACAGGTCAGTGCCGAGCTGTCAGCCGCAGAGCTGGACCATCTGCTTGATCCCGCCAACTACCTGGGCCTTGCGCAGCAGTGGGTGGAGAGGGCGGTGGCTTTGGCGAACATTTAACTCGAACTGTGGGAGCAGAGCTTGCTCTGGGCGGCATTCCGACGATAAGAGCAACACAACTCTCAAGCAGAATCGCGTCAGCCTTATCGCGAGCAAGCTCTGCTCCCACAGGAACCAGATTCAATCTTCAATTTTCAGGAGCCCTCTATGCCCTTCATCCAACTCCCCGACGGCGATCTGCATTACCAACTCGATGGCCCGCAAGGCGCGCCGGTTTTGCTGTTGTCCAACTCGCTGGGCACTAATCTGAGCATGTGGGATTCGCAAATGCCGGTGTTCACCGAGCATTTCCAGGTGCTGCGCTATGACACGCGCGGGCATGGTCAATCATTGGTGACCGAAGGGCCTTACAGCATCGAGCAGAATGGTCGCGATGTATTGGCTCTGCTGGACGCCTTGCAACTGCCGAGCGTTTTGTTCTGCGGGCTGTCCATGGGCGGTCTGATTGGCCAGTGGCTGGCGATCAATGCCCCGCAGCGTGTGCAACGGCTGGTGGTGTGTAACACCGCCGCGAAAATCGGCACCCCTGATGTCTGGAACCCTCGTATCGAGACCGTTCTTCGTGACGGCAAAGCCGCCATGCAAGCCCTGCGCGAAGCGTCAATTGCGCGCTGGTTCACCCCGGGGTTTGCCAAAGCCGAGCCGCAGCGGGTGGAGCCGGTGGTGGACATGCTGGCCCAGACCTCACCTCAGGGCTATGCCGCCAACTGCGCAGCGTTACGCGACGCGGACTTCCGTGAACAGATCAGCGCAATCACGCTGCCGGTGCTGGTGGTCTGCGGCACCCAGGACGCGGTCACCACACCTGCCGACGGACGTTTTCTGACCGAGCACATCGCCGGTGCCGAATACGCCGAATTTCATGCTGCGCATCTTTCCAGCATCGAAGCGGGAAGTGAATTTGGTGAGCGCGTCGTGACCTTCTTGAAAGCCTGAACCCGGAGTTTCCAATGGACGAAAAACAACGTTACGAAGCCGGCATGCAAGTGCGCCGTGCTGTGTTGGGCGATGCCCACGTGGACAACAGCCTGAAGAAACTCACGCCGTTCAATGAAGAGTTTCAGGAGATGATCACCCGCCACGCCTGGGGCGACATCTGGACTCGCCCCGGTCTGCCGCGTCACACCCGAAGCCTGGTGACGATCGCCATGCTGATCGGCATGAACCGCGAAGGCGAACTGCGCCTGCACCTGAAGGCTGCGAAGCACAATGGTGTGACTCGAGAAGAGATCAAGGAAGTGCTGATGCAGAGCGCAATCTACTGCGGTATTCCGGCGGCCAACGCTACGTTCCATCTGGCGGAAGAGGTCTGGGACGAAATGGGTGTCGAGTCGCTGGAAAAGTAAGGATGGTCGCTCAATGCTGCAAGCTGCAATTCGCAGGTAGTGCATTGAGTCAGCAGTAAATAACGTAGGTAAGGAAGTTAAGGCCGCTTAATGACTGATGAGTCGGGCGGCTTTTTTTTGCGATATCACTCAAGTTTGTTATGCCTTTTCAGTATGAGTGCTGTAACGGTTTATTAACCTCCGTTGTCCTGAGGTTCACTTTTAATCTCATGCTTATTGGATCCATGTTTGAACCCAAGGCGGGCGATTGGACAGTGGCGCCGCGTGTATGCCTCGGCGGGCCTGACCGTGACGTTAATGGAAAAGTTCCAAAAAATATTATCGTGTCCATTGAAAATAACGATTATCAAGCGCCGCGGAATGACGTAAGTTACGCTCAATTCATCATTAATGGCACATAGCCACCCCGCTGATCGGATGATGGTGATGTTTTATTAAGGAAGTTTCAGTCAGGGCCGACAACGAAACAATAAGAACCCGATGATCGCTCCCTTTTCGAGACCCGCCCATGTCCACTCCTTCCGCAAACTCGTCTGTCGACTCTGCCATCGATCTGAACTCTTTGATGAATGCCATCAATCATTCCCAGGCAATGATCGAGTTTGATCTGGAAGGCAACATCCTGCAGGCCAACGCCAATTTTCTCGACAGGGTGGGCTATCGTCTCGAAGAAGTGCAGGGCCGCCATCACCGTATGTTCTGTACTCCGGAATACGCTTCCAGCCCCGAATATGCCGAGTTCTGGCGATCGCTGGCGACCGGGAAATTTGATCAGGGGCAATACAAAAGGCTGGGTAAGGGCGGCAAGGAAATCTGGCTTCAGGCGACTTATAACCCGATTCTCAATCAGGCTGGCGAGCCATTCAAAGTGGTGAAGTTTGCCACGGATATTACCGATCAGCGCATGCGCAACGCGGAATACGAAGGCAAAGTCGAAGCTATTCAGCGTTCTCAAGGCGTGATCGAGTTTGATCTGAATGGTCGGGTGCTTGCAGCCAATGAGAACTTCCTGAAGGTGCTCGGCTACCGTCTGGACGAAGTGCTGGGCCAGCACCATCGCATGTTCTGCGATGACCAATACCTCAACAGCCCGGCCTATCGGGCCTTCTGGGCCAAGCTTGAGCGCGGTGAATACGATTCAGGCGAGTACATGCGGCTGGGCAAGGGCGGGCGTGAAGTCTGGATCAGTGCCACCTACAACCCTATTTTTGACCCCGATGGTCGTCCTTACAAGGTCGTGAAGTTTGCCAACGATGTGACTGAAGTGCGGGCCCGCAATGCTGAGTTCGTCGGCAAGGTCACTGCCATCGAGCGTTCTCAGGCAGTTATCGAATTTGACCTGACTGGCAAAGTCCTGTCTGCGAACCCTAACTTCCTCGCCGTGTTTGGTTATGAGCTGGACGAAGTGATCGGCCAGCCGCACCGGATGTTCTGCACCGAAGAGTTTGGTTCCAGCATGGGCTATCGCGAGTTCTGGGAAAAACTTGGTCGCGGCGAATACGACACCAATGAATATCGACGCAAGCGCAAAGACGGCAAGGAGATCTGGATTCAGGCCACTTACAACCCGATTCTCAACTCCCATGGCCAGCCTTACAAAGTGGTCAAGTTCGCGCTGGATGTCACCGAAATAAAAGAAAGCAGCGCTGAGCGCCAGGGCAAGGTCAATGCGATTGATCGCGCGCAAGCAGTTATCGAGTTCGATATGGCGGGCAATATCCTTGATGCTAACGCCAACTTCCTCAAGTCGCTGGGTTACAGCCTGCAAGAGCTGCGTGGTCAGCACCACCGGATTTTCTGCGAGGAAGAGTATGTGCGCAGCACGGCCTATCGCGAGTTCTGGCATGACTTGTCTCAAGGGCAGTTTTTCTCCGGACGTTTCATGCGCTTGAGCAAGTTCGGCCAGCACATCTGGATTCAGGCGACTTACAACCCGGTGTTCGACAGCGATGGCAAGCCTTATAAAGTGGTGAAGTTCGCCACGGACATCACTCAACAGGTCGAACTGGAAGAAGCCATCGAAGCTAAAACCCGAGCCATGGACGCTTCAGTGCAAAACCTGATGAGCGCCATTTCCTATGTGGCGCAGAGCACTGATCAGGCCACTGACCTGGCCAGACTGACCCGTGAACAGGCCAGTCAGGGCTCGGAAACGCTGGTCCGGGCAGCCGAAGCCATGACCATGATTGGCAAGTCTGCTGAAGACATTCAGGACATCATTCAGGTCATCAGTGAAATCGCCAGCCAGACCAACATGCTCGCGTTCAACGCAGCCATCGAAGCCGCAAGGGCCGGTGAGCATGGCTTGGGCTTCTCGGTGGTGGCTGATGAGGTGCGCAAGCTGGCCGAGAAGTCCTCCCAGGCCACCAAGGAAATCAACAAACTGATTCTAGAAACCGTCAGCCGGATAAAATCCGGCAGCGAGATTTCCCTGAGTGCAGGCAGTGCGTTCGAGCAGATCGTCAAAGGCGTCAACGAGACCACCGTGGCCATCGACAGCATCAATGCCGCAACCGCCAAGCAAATGGATTCAGCAGGCCAGGTAGAAACGCTGATTTTCGAACTGCACCAGACCAAGGTTGGCAATGAGCAAGGTGCTGTGAATGTCAGTGCCCGAGCCAGCAAACCTTCCGGGCTGCCTGCATGAACACGCTGCGCGCCTACGGCGTGGTGCAGATAAACGGTGCGTTTCTGGGCATCGAAGCCACCTCGTTGATGGAAGCCGTTCACTGGCCGACCAATCTGCAGCGCCATCCGGTGACGCGCGGTGTGTTGGCTGGGGTTTTTACCTTGCGTGGCAGACCGGTTCCGCTTGTGGATCTGCGATCTTTGCTCAGCGACGACAGGGCAGAGCAAACGCCAACTCCGCTGGTCGCCATCCTCAAGTACAACGGCGGCTTGTTGGGCGTCGCCATTGATGCCGTCTGCGACATCGTCAAGGCCGCCGACTCTCAGCTCTGTCCGTTGGGGCCGGGCGGCCAGGGCAGCGGGCTGATACCCACGCTGATCATGGCTGGTGATGACAGTCGCTTGATCTACATGCTGGACCTGGCGTTTCTCGCCAGCTTGCCCGGCGTGCTGTTTGCCGCAGATACGGCGGCAGGGCCGATCAGTCGCGATACGTTGCAAGCGAAAAGCCAGTTGCGGCATTACCTGGTGTTTGAGTGTGACGGGCAGCATTTCAGCATTGATGCCAGCGTGGTCACTGAGTTGGTGGACAAGCCGCAGGTCGCGCCGACCGATTTCGGGAATGGCTATTGCCTGGGCGTCACCGTGATTCGTGATACTAAAATTCCGGTCCTGAGTTTGTCTCAGGTATTGGGTTTTGACTGCAGTAACGTGCAGGTCAAGAGCCAGCTTCTGTTGCTGACGGCCACCGACGGCAGGGTGTCTGGGTTTGGCTACGATCGTATGGTCGCCATTGAACGTCGGGACCCGCAAAGCCTGCTGCCGATGCCCGTCTATGGCTTGCGGGAGCCAGAGTTGTTGGCCGGTGTGATGAACCTCGGTGACGGATTGCAGGCTGTCCTGATCAATCATCAGTCTCTGCTGGAGCGATCCGGAGTCAAGAACTACGCCGAGCTTTACCAGACCCAGCCGCAGTCATCAGAGAGTCGTGCCAGCAAGGCGAAAGCGGTCATGCGTCAGGCCTGCCTGTTGTTCAAGTCGCCGACCCAGTTCGTCGCGCCACTCAGTCAGGTGTTGGAAATCCTCTCGATACCCACGCAAATGATTGGCCTTGCCCAGCCGGAAAATCACTTGTTGGGGCAGTTCAATCTGCGGGGCGAGCAGCTTCCACTGGTGTGCCTGAGCAGCTTGATCGAATCGTCGCCACAACCCCACACGCCGCTGTCGCGGGTGTTGGTGGTCAGGGGAGAGACGTTGACGTTTGGCTTCGCAGTGTCTCAGGTTGAAGCCATTGACTCGTTCAACCAGTTTGACCCGACGATGCTCGCTCAGGGCTGGCAGACCAATGCGGGCAAGGTGGTGTCGGTCAATGACCGGGCACGTTCGTTGGTGAGCATTGGCAGTGGTGCAAACAGTTGGCGCGCCACGCTAATGGACCTGCAGGGCATCGCCCGGCAACTGGAGGCAAGGTTACTGCAACCTGCCAGTGCCGTTGCCTGACACGCTGTTTATCCGCCGGTGGTGATCGACAACGCTGCCAATGCACCGATCAATGCCGGTGGCATGACCAGAATTCCCAGCCGCAGAAAGCCCATCGCCGTGACGTTTTCGCCTTCGCGGCGGATGGCGATCAGCCAGAGCAGGGTTGCCAGCGATCCGGTGATCGACAGGTTGGGACCCAGGTCCACGCCGATGACCAGCGCACTGGTGGTTTCGGTGGGTAGATGAGCGATATGTCCGACCGAACCCGCAATCAAACCGGCCGGCAGATTGTTGATCAGGTTGCTGGCAATCGCCACGATCACGCCAGCTGTCCACGTCGCCTGAGTGGCCGAATCGTCGGCCAGTGATTTCAGCGCGTGGGCCAGATGATCGATAACCCCGGTCAGTGCCAAGCCCTCTACCAGGACGAACAAACCCGCCACCAGTGGCAATACACTCCAGGAAACCGCCTTGAGCACCGGCAGCGGGTTAAGCCGCTGACGCAGGTGGATCAATGCAGCGGTAGCGATACCTGCACAGAACGTCGGTAGCCCAAGTTGCATATCGAGCGCCGATGCACTCAGCAATACGATCCCCGTCAGCAAGATCCCGAACGCTGTCAGACGTGCACCGCTGGACAGCGGTTGCAGCGTGATGTCTGTTTCCAGAGGTTTGCGCAGATGGCTGCGTTGCGTGAGGCGCAGCACGAGATAGGTCATGCCGATGGCGGCAATCGAAGGCAGGCTGAAATGCCAGAGCCAGGTTCCTAGTGGTGGCATGTTGTTGCCGAATATCACCAGGTTGGCCGGGTTTGAAATCGGCAGGACAAAACTGGCCGCGTTGGCGATAAAGGCGCAGATAAACAGATAGGGCAGTGGCTCGGCCTTGGCAGCGCGGGCTGCCGCGTAAACGGCGGGCGTCAGGACAACCGCAGTTGCGTCGTTGGACAGGAACACCGTGACCAGGGTACCGACCAGAAACACCAGATCAAACAGGCGTTGCCCTGAGCCTTTTGCATGTTTTGCGGCAAGCATGGCCAGCCAGTCGAACAGCCCTTGTTGTCGGGCCAGTTCGGCCAGGACCATCATGCCGATCAGAAACAGGTAGACATCGCCACCTTCCGCCACCGCTCCAAGCGCCTTGTGCAGCGGGATAAACCCCAGCGCTGTGAGCAGCACCGCGGCCCCCAACGCCCAGACAAACTCCGGCACCCGCCAAGGTCGCATGATGACGCCACAGGTGGCTAAAGCGGCGACAATCCAGATAACCGTTGCGGGGTCGAATGCGGGCATTTGCGGTACTCAATAGGCAGGCAAATGTCAGACCGGTGACGACGGGGACAAGTTCGTCCAGTGGCGCAGAATCGGGATGCGTTTTGATGTGGCAGGAACGCTGATCTCGTGTGGCAAACGCCGGACTTGTAGGAGTGAGCTTGCTCGCGATCACGTCAGGTCAGCCGACATCTTCTTAACAGATCGACCGCTATCGCGAGCAAGCTCACTCCTACAGGCCTTTGTTTTCTTCGCGACAGCGCGGCTGTCTGGACGACGGAGGCGCTACAGGTTTTGTGCTTTGCCTGACAGAGGCCTATCAGGCAAATCTTTCACATCAAGCAGCCGTATCGAGATACTTGCCGACCGGCTTGATGCCACTGGTGTCGTAACGTTCGGTCAGTGCTGCAACCATCCGGCCCAAAGCCTCGGAAGCTTTGTTTTCGGCGTTGGTGCTGCCGTTTGACGTGGCGGTAAGAGCGCTGGTCAGCTCATCGGCGCTGATACTGCCGTCGCCATCAGCGTCCAGTGAGCTGAACAACTGCTCGCTGGCTTCCAGTGACGAAGCCGGTGGAGCGGGTGGCTGCTGCGGTTGCAGGCTTGCGGTCAATTCGTCAAGGCTGACCGTGCCATCCTTGTTGGTGTCCAGTGCATCAAACACCTGAGCACTGTCGGCGGTGCTGCCCGCGCTGCTCAAGCCTGCGGTCAACTCGTCACTGTTGATTGCGCCGTCGCCGTCGGTGTCCAGCGCGCTGAGCAGGTCTTCGGCAACATCGGTCGCAGGCTGGCCGCTTGGTGGAAGCGGCGGGGTGAGGGCTGCCAGTTCGTCGGCGTCGAGGCTGTCATACTCGTTGGCGTCCAGGCTGCTGAACGCTTCACTCAGCGTGACGGTAATGCCGTCCTTGCTGTCAGAAGACGAGTTTGCAGCGCTCAGCTCGTCTTTGCTGACACTGCCGTCGCCATCGGTGTCCAGTTTAGCCAGCAATTGCTCCTGGAATTTCTTGCTCGCAGCGGTACTCGCGCTGGAGCTGGTGTAGCTCGAATAGCTGTTATTACTAACGCCACTGATCATCAGGCTGACTCCCTCAGGTTGATTGATCCGGTGACGGTGCACCGGCTTGTCAAGCCTCTAGATGGCAGGTGTCGAGGGTATGTGGGTTGTGTATCGGCGTCGTTACGTGTCCGTTCAGAAGCGCGGCAAGAACAGCACTGCTGTCAGACCGCCACCGGGCGTTTCGGCCAGTGACAGATCGCCGCCCATGCGCCGGGCGGCGTCGCGGGCGATGGTCATGCCCATGCCGACGCCACCGGAGTTGCGATTGCGCGAACCCTCCAGACGATAGAAGGGTTCAAACACGGCTTCATGGTGGTCGGCGCTGATCCCGGGGCCGTGATCAATCACCCTGACGCGTACGTGTTGCGGGTCATCAATAATCTCGACCCGCGCCTGACCGGCATAGCGCAGAGCGTTGTCGATCAGGTTATTGATGCACGAACGCAGCGCCATGGGCTGAGTCTTCAACGGCAGGCATTGCCCGCTGGATTGCACATCATCGCCATTGTCCTGAGCGTTTTCAGCGAGGGATTCGATCAAGGCCTGCAGATCGAACAACTGCACGATTTCACTGGTGCGTTGCTCATTCAGATAGGTCAGCGTGGCATCGAGCATGCCAATCATGTCGTTCAGATCCTGAGTCATCTGCCCGTGCAGTCTGGGTTCGTCGATTTGCTCGACCCGCAATTTCAGGCGCGAGAGCGGCGTGCGCAGGTCATGGGAGACTGCCGCAAGCATGCGCCCGCGCTGTTGCACCTGCTCGCGGATGCGTTGCTGCATCAGATTGAATGTCTGCGCGGCCTGCCGCGCTTCCAGCGGACCTTTGACTTCCATGGGCGGGCTGTCGAGGTTTTCGCTGAGCCGTTCGGCGGCGTTGCTCAAGTGCTGGATCGGTCTGCTCAACGCCTTGGCGCCGTACCAGGCAGCGATCACCAGGGTCATCAGCTGGAAGATCAGCGGCACGACAGGGCCACGGAAAAACGGTGGTCTGTGGCCAGGCGGCGGACCGTCCTCCGGACGCTGAAAAGCACGCCCCTCGATCTGCTGCCCTGACTCGGACATGGGTGGAGGCGGTGGTGGTGGAAACCCGTAAAACCTGAACCACATGAACGCCAGCAGATGCGCGAGCAAAATAGCAATCAACGCCCCCCCGAACAGGCGGGCGAAGAGGGTGTCAGCGGAGCGGATCAACCAATATCCCTTGCGTCAAACAGGTAACCCTCACCGCGAACGGTCTTGATCAACTGTGGGTTTTTCGGGTCATCCCCGAGCTTCTGCCGCAGACGCGAGACCAGCAGGTCAATGCTGCGATCAAAGGCCTCTATGGAGCGTCCGCGAGCGGCATCAAGCAGTTGCTCGCGGCTCAACACTCGACGCGGGCGTTCGAGGAACACCCGCAACAGGCGGAATTCCGCGTTGGACAGTGGCACCACCAGACCATCGGCGGCGATCAACTGGCGCAGCACGCTGTTGAGGCGCCAGGCATCGAAACGTACCGTGGAGCGCTCATCGTTGCGGTCGTCGCGTACGCGGCGCAACACGGTCTGGATGCGGGCGACCAGTTCGCGAGGTTCGAAAGGTTTGGCCATGTAATCGTCGGCACCCAGTTCCAGACCAATGATCCGGTCAGTGGGTTCGCAGCGGGCGGTGAGCATCAGAATCGGGATGTCCGAGGTGCTGCGCAGCCAGCGGCACAGAGAAAGGCCGTCTTCGCCGGGCAGCATGAGGTCGAGGACGATGACGTCGAAGTTCTCTTCTTCCAGCGCCTTACGCATTTCAGTGCCGTCGGTCACGCCCCGGCACTGGATGTTGAAGCGCGCAAGGTAGTCGCAAAGCAGTTCGCGAATCGGTACGTCGTCATCGACGATCAGGGCGCGGGTGTTCCAGCGCGGATCGCTGCTTTGTGGGGTTTCAGCTGAAGTTTCGGTTGATTGCATGATGCGACCACTGCCTGGTGATGCCGCCATCACTGGCCGCTATTGAAGATCAACGCTGCCCGCCATGCTACTTCGCCGACGGGCGCGGCGAAAGGGTGGCGTGAGGTGGTGTCGGGGGCGTGTCTGGAATGTATCGGGGGTGATACAAAGGTTGCCAGTTAACCTTGCTGGATGTCTTTTCTCAAAGGAGGACTCAAGGTCTGCTCGCGAATTGTAAAGCCTGTGGGACCGGATTCATCCGGGAAAGCGGTGTTCCTGGCGATAAAGAGGCTGTGAATGTCCCGGCCCCTTCGCGAATGAATTCGCTCCCACGGGTTTACGCCAGCCTCAAGTCTGCCGCGATCCAGTGGGACCGGATTCATCCGGGAAGGCGGTATTCCTGGGGATAAAGATGCTGTGAATATCCCGGCCCCTTCGCGAATGAATTCGCTCCCACGGGTTTTACGCCAGCCTCGAGTGTATCGCGATCCAGTGGGACCGGATTCATCCGGGAAGGCGGTGTTCCTGGGGATAAAGATGCTGTGAATATCCCGGCCCCTTCGCGAATGAATTCGCTCCCACGGGTTTTACGCCAGTCTTGAGTGTATCGCGATCCAGTGGGACCGGATTCATCCGGGAAGGCGGTGTTCCTGGGGATAAAGATGCTGTGAATATCCCGGCCCCTTCGCGAATGAATTCGCTCCCACGGGTTTTACGCCAGTCTTGAGTGTATCGCGATCCAGTGGGACCGGATTCATCCGGGAAGGCGGTGTTCCTGGGGATAAAGATGCTGTGAATGTCCCGGCCCCTTCGCGAATGAATTCGCTCCCATGGGTTTTACGCCAGCCTTGAGTGTATCGCGATCCAGTGGGACCGGATTCATCCGGGAAGGCGGTGTTCCTGGCGATAAAGATGCTGTGAATATCCCGGCCCCTTCGCGAATGAATTCGCACACAGGATATGCCTCAGCCCTCCCGGCTCAAGGCGGTCCTAAGGGATACAAATAAAACGCGATACAAATAAAAAGGGAAGCCAGACCCTCGTCTGCTTCCCTTTTTTCACCACGGTGAAGCTTTAGATCACCTGGATAATCGCCTTGCAGACGGTGTCGATGTTGCTCTGGTTCAGCGCTGCGACGCAGATGCGACCGGTGTCTAGGGCGTAGATGCCGAACTCGTTACGCAGGCGATGCACCTGTTCAGTGGTCAGGCCCGAGTAGGAGAACATGCCGCTCTGACGACCCACGAAGCTGAAATCCTGGCCCGCAGGGTTGTTGGCCAGACGCTCCACCATGGCCTGGCGCATGCCTTTGATGCGCACGCGCATCTCACCCAGTTCTTCTTCCCACTTGGCCCGCAGTTCCGGACTGTTGAGCACCGCAGCAACGATGGTCGCACCATGCGTTGGCGGGTTGGAGTAGTTGGTACGGATCACGCGCTTGACCTGGGACAGGACGCGAGCGGTCTCTTCTTTGGAGTCGGTGATGATCGACAGCGCGCCGACACGTTCGCCGTACAGCGAGAAGGATTTGGAGAACGAGCTGGAAGCGAAGAAGGTCAGGCCGGATTCCGCGAACAGGCGAACTGCAACCGCATCTTCGTCAATGCCGGTACCGAAGCCCTGATACGCCATGTCCAGGAACGGCACGTGGCCTTTGCTCTTGACCACTTCCAGGACTTTTTTCCAGTCGTCCAGCGTCAGGTCTACGCCGGTCGGGTTGTGGCAGCAAGCGTGCAGCACGACGATCGAGCCGGAGGGCAGATTCTGCAGGTCTTCAAGCATGCCGGAACGGTTCACGTCATGGCTGGTCGCATCATAGTAGCGATAGTTCTGCACCGGGAAACCGGCAGTTTCAAACAGGGCGCGGTGGTTTTCCCAGCTTGGATCGCTAATGGCCACGACGGCATCAGGACGCAGTTGCTTGAGGAAGTCAGCACCGATTTTCAGTGCACCGGTACCACCCACGGCCTGAGTGGTCAGGACGCGGCCCGAAGCGATCAGCGGCGAATCGGCACCCAGCAGCAGTTTTTGTACGGCCAGGTCGTACGCCGCGATGCCGTCGATCGGCAGGTAGCCACGAGGAGCGTGTTGAGCCACGCGAATATTCTCTGCTTCGGCAACGGCGCGCAGAAGGGGAATGCGGCCTTCTTCGTTGCAATAGACGCCCACGCCAAGGTTGACCTTGGTGGTGCGGGTATCGGCGTTGAATGCTTCGTTGAGGCCCAGGATTGGATCGCGTGGTGCCATTTCGACAGCGGAGAACAGGCTCATTGTTGTGGCGGCTCTGTGTGAGGGGTGAGGGGAAACCCGCTCTGAACCGAATGCGCCAGAGCGGTGCACAATCGGGGAGTCAGTATAGAGACCATCGCCGACCGGGGCGACAGTCGGTGACGGGTTTTTCCGGGTTTTTTGCAGTTGTTTGTCGGCCTCTGGTCATATGGCAACCGGCATCCTGTAACGGGGCGCAGCAATAGATGTCGATTCAGCAGGTTTAAAGTCGTGGGTTGAAAGCTGGTGATGGCGACTCCATCTGTAGTCTCATCACTTCATATTCTGTACGACTGATCCGCTAGCGGGTCAGACGCACGCCGTTCTTTGGTTTTCGCGCTGTGGCTTGCGTGAGCCTGTATGCGCGTAAACCACCAAAGAGGTACGTCATGTCCGAGTTTCAGCTCGTAACCCGTTTTGAGCCTGCTGGTGATCAGCCAGAGGCTATTCGCCAACTGGTCGAAGGGATCGATGCCGGCCTGGCGCACCAGACCCTGCTGGGGGTGACCGGCTCAGGCAAGACATTCAGCATCGCCAATGTCATCTCGCAGGTGCAGCGCCCCACGTTGGTGCTCGCGCCGAACAAGACCCTGGCCGCGCAGTTGTACGGTGAGTTCAAGGCATTTTTCCCGAACAACGCCGTTGAGTATTTCGTCTCTTATTACGATTACTACCAGCCTGAGGCCTATGTGCCGTCGTCGGACACCTTCATCGAGAAGGATGCGTCGATCAACGACCACATTGAACAGATGCGTCTGTCTGCAACCAAGGCGCTGCTGGAGCGCAAGGACGCCATCATCGTCACCACGGTGTCGTGCATTTATGGTCTGGGCAGCCCGGAAACCTATCTGCGCATGGTCTTGCACGTCGATCGGGGCGACAAACTCGATCAGCGCGCCTTGTTGCGTCGTCTGGCTGACCTGCAATACACCCGCAATGACATGGATTTCGCCCGGGCCACGTTCCGGGTGCGCGGTGATGTGATCGATATCTACCCGGCCGAGTCGGATCTGGAGGCGATTCGCATCGAGCTGTTCGACGACGAGGTAGAAAGCATTTCCTCGTTCGATCCGCTGACTGGCGAGGTGATCCGCAAGCTGCCACGCTTTACCTTCTACCCCAAGAGCCACTACGTCACACCTCGGGAAACCCTGGTCGAAGCGATGGAGGGCATCAAGGTTGAGTTGCAGGAGCGTCTTGAGTACCTGCGGACCAACAACAAGCTGGTTGAAGCTCAGCGCCTTGAGCAGCGGACCCGTTTCGACCTGGAAATGATCCTGGAACTGGGTTACTGCAACGGCATTGAAAACTACTCGCGCTACCTGTCAGGACGCCCTTCGGGCGCGCCGCCGCCGACGTTATACGACTACCTGCCAGCGGATGCGCTGCTGGTCATTGATGAATCCCACGTCAGCGTGCCGCAGGTCGGTGCCATGTACAAAGGCGACCGCTCCCGTAAGGAAACCCTGGTGGAGTATGGCTTCCGTCTGCCGTCGGCACTGGATAACCGGCCGATGCGGTTTGACGAGTGGGAAGCGGTCAGCCCGCAGACCATCTTTGTTTCGGCGACACCGGGTAACTACGAGGCTGAACACGCGGGTCGTATCGTCGAGCAGGTTGTACGGCCAACCGGTCTGGTAGACCCACAAATCGAGATTCGTCCGGCGTTGACTCAGGTGGATGACTTGCTCTCGGAAATCACCAAGCGTGTGGCGCTGGAAGAGCGTGTGCTGGTCACCACGCTGACCAAGCGCATGTCCGAGGACCTGACCGATTACCTGGCCGACCACGGCGTGCGGGTTCGCTATCTGCACTCGGACATCGATACGGTGGAGCGCGTGGAGATTATTCGCGACCTGCGGCTAGGGACTTTCGACGTGCTGGTGGGGATCAACCTGTTGCGCGAAGGTCTGGATATGCCGGAAGTGTCGCTGGTGGCAATTCTTGACGCTGATAAGGAAGGTTTTCTGCGCTCCGAGCGCTCGCTGATCCAGACCATTGGTCGTGCGGCCCGTAACCTCAATGGGCGGGCGATTCTCTATGCGGACCGCATCACCGGCTCCATGGAGCGTGCGATTGGCGAAACCGAGCGCCGTCGTGACAAGCAGATCGCCTTCAACCTGGCCAATGGCATTACGCCAAAAGGCGTGTTCAAGGATGTTGCCGACATCATGGAAGGCGCCACCGTGCCGGGCTCGCGCAGCAAGAAGCGCAAAGGCATGGCCAAGGCAGCGGAAGAAAGCGCCAAGTACGAAAACGAATTGCGCTCACCCAGCGAGATCACCAAGCGTATTCGTCAACTGGAAGAAAAGATGTACCAGTTGGCCCGCGACCTGGAGTTCGAAGCTGCGGCGCAGATGCGCGACGAAATCGGCAAGCTGCGTGAGCGGTTGTTGACCGTATAGCGGTTTGGGGGCTGGAGCCTATCCTGTGGGAGCCGGGCTTGCCCGCGATACATGAGACGGTGCTAGAAGACATTCCGCGTTATCGTTTATCGTCGGAATGCCGCCCAGAGCAAGCTCAGCTCCCACATGATCACTGGCCCCTGTTAATATTCACGGCTTGTTTGACCTATTTCGGGATTTTTCATGACCACCGTTCGTACCCGCATCGCGCCTTCGCCTACCGGCGACCCTCACGTTGGCACGGCCTACATAGCGCTTTTCAACTACTGCTTCGCCAGGCAGCACGGCGGTGAGTTCATCCTGCGCATCGAAGATACCGATCAACTGCGTTCGACCCGCGAGTCGGAGCAGCAGATTTTCGACGCGTTGCGCTGGTTGGGTATCGAGTGGAGCGAAGGTCCGGATGTCGGCGGTCCGCACGGTCCGTATCGGCAGAGCGAGCGGGGCGATATTTATCAGAAGTACGCTCAGCAACTGGTTGAACTGGGTCATGCTTTCCCGTGTTTCTGCACCGCTGAAGAGCTGGATCAGATGCGTGCCGAGCAAACCGCTCGTGGCGAAACGCCGCGCTATGACGGCCGTGCCTTGTTGCTCTCCAAAGAAGAAGTCGCGCGTCGTCTGGCGGCGGGCGAGCCTCATGTGATCCGCATGAAAGTGCCGACCGAGGGCGTTTGCGTCGTGCCGGACATGCTGCGCGGTGAAGTCGAAATCCCGTGGGACCGCATGGACATGCAAGTCCTGATGAAGACCGACGGCCTGCCGACTTACTTTCTGGCCAACGTCGTCGACGATCACCTGATGGGCATCACCCACGTACTGCGCGGCGAAGAGTGGCTGCCATCGGCGCCCAAGCTGATCCTGCTTTACGAATACTTCGGCTGGGACAAGCCCCAGCTGTGCTACATGCCGCTGCTCCGTAACCCGGACAAGAGCAAACTGTCCAAGCGCAAGAACCCGACCTCGGTCACGTTCTACGAGCGCATGGGTTTCATGCCTGAGGCGATGCTCAACTACCTGGGGCGCATGGGCTGGTCGATGCCTGACGAGCGCGAGAAGTTCTCTCTGGAAGAAATGGTTGAGCACTTTGATCTGTCGCGGGTTTCTCTGGGCGGTCCGATTTTCGACATCGAGAAGCTGTCATGGCTCAACGGCCAGTGGCTGCGTGAACTTCCGGTGGAAGAGTTCGCGTCGCGCCTGCAGCACTGGGCGCTGAACCCTGAATACATGATGAAGATCGCACCGCACGTGCAGGGCAGGGTGGAGACCTTCAGTCAGGTCGCACCACTTGCCAGTTTCTTCTTCGCCGGTGGCGTGACGCCGGACGCCAAACTGTTCGAGCACAAGAAACTGTCTGCAGATCAGGTGCGTCAGGTCATGCAGTTGATTCTGTGGAAACTGGAGTCCCTGCGTCAGTGGGAAAAAGACCGGATCATGGGCTGCATCCAGGCTGTCGTCGAGCATCTGGAGCTCAAGCTGCGTGATGCCATGCCGTTGATGTTTGCCGCGATCACCGGGCAGGCCAATTCCGTCTCGGTGACTGACGCGATGGAAATCCTGGGCCCGGATCTGACCCGCTTCCGCTTGCGTCAGGCGCTTGATCTGCTGGGTGGCGTCTCGAAGAAAGAAAACAAGGAATGGGAAAAGCTTCTGGGCGCTATTGCCTGAAGCAATGCCCGTGCCTGTCAGTCCCCCGGTTTTCCGGGGGCTGAATGGTAAGTGGTTGTATTACCGACAAAAAACTTTCGAAATTGTAAA
Organism: Pseudomonas syringae group sp. J309-1; assembly: GCF_032582135.1. Lineage (NCBI taxonomy): Bacteria > Pseudomonadati > Pseudomonadota > Gammaproteobacteria > Pseudomonadales > Pseudomonadaceae > Pseudomonas > Pseudomonas syringae group sp. J309-1. Next base: position 43,198 of record NZ_JAWHNU010000010.1, read on the forward strand.
AAATAAATTTGACAGCTCTGCGACTCACGCTTAACATGCGCCCCGTCCACTGATGTGGGGCTTTAGCTCAGCTGGGAGAGCGCCTGCATGGCATGCAGGAGGTCAGCGGTTCGATCCCGCTAAGCTCCACCAAATTTAGAGTTTCAAAGCTCGGCTACACTGCTTTGAAACGATGCAAAAATGACCGGATCCAGCGCCGATCATCAGCATCCAGAAGGTTTAGTCCCCTTCGTCTAGTGGCCTAGGACACCGCCCTTTCACGGCGGTAACAGGGGTTCGAGTCCCCTAGGGGACGCCATTTTAAAGTGCATCATTTGAAAGTGATGTGAGCCGCGAGGCGATAAATCCGGGGCTTTAGCTCAGCTGGGAGAGCGCCTGCATGGCATGCAGGAGGTCAGCGGTTCGATCCCGCTAAGCTCCACCAATTTTGCCAGGGTTTGCTAACAAGCGAATCTGCTCGAAGGTTTTGCGTCCCCTTCGTCTAGTGGCCTAGGACACCGCCCTTTCACGGCGGTAACAGGGGTTCGAGTCCCCTAGGGGACGCCACGATTTCTCGCTCTGCGAGACCAAGGGTCATTCGATTATTGAATGGCCCTTTTGTTTTTCTGGCGTTTGATAAAACGACTCTTCCCAATATCCCCGTTCCCCCGCAGGAAGGGCTCCGGCGTCCCTGATACGGCGCTCTCGCGCAAGCCGCGCACCTGTAGGAGCCAACTTGTTGGCGAGACGTCGGTCCTGCATGGTCAGCAATTGCGCCTAGCCAACAAGTTGGCCTTCATCAAACATAAAATAACTAGCTGAATTTAAATGCTTTTTCTGTAGGAGTGAGCTTGCTCGCGATTACGTCAGCACAGGCATTATATGCACCGACTGACAGACCGAATCGCGAGCAAGCTCACTCCTACGGGTCCCATGTTTGCTGCTCGACAGCGCGGTGTCAGGGGCGCAGCGCTACCTCCTACAGAAAATGCATTTCAATTCAGTGTTGTGCAGTTCATATCACTAGCATTCGACCACTTCTCTTCGTCGCTTTGGTTACACTCACTCGCACCTACAACCAGCAACGCAGGAGCAAGCATGGTCTGGGATTTGACAACGCCTTTTGTGATCGACCTCAATGTGGCAGCAGACGATATAGACGGGCTGGGGCACGCCAATAACGCGGTGTACGTCACCTGGCTGGAGCGCTGCGCCTGGCGTCATTCGCAGCAGTTAGGGCTGGACCTGAGTGAGTATCGTCGTCTGGATCGGGCCATGGCGGTGGTTCGGCATGAGATCGATTACTTGGCCAGCGCCTATCAGGACGATGAACTGGAGTTGGCAACCTGGATTGTCGATTGGGACAAACGCTTGAAAATGACTCGACGTTTTCAGCTACGCCGCCCCCGTGATGGCATGACGTTGTTGCGCGCTCAGACCACTTTTGTCTGCATCGAACTGTCCAGCGGCAAGCCTAAACGCATGCCTTTAGAGTTTATCGAGGGGTATGGCGTCGCCATTGCAGATCCCCTGGTTTCCAATCCCGCCAGCGCGCCGTAAACTGCCGGACTTTTTTTCGAGTGTGACCCATGCAAATTGCTCTGGCGCCCATGGAGGGACTGGTTGACGACATCCTGCGCGATGCGCTGACAAAAGTCGGCGGGATCGACTGGTGCGTGACCGAATTCATCCGGGTGTCCGAGCGCTTGATGCCGGCTCATTACTTCTACAAGTACGCTTCCGAGTTTCACAAAGGCGCCAAGACCGACGCGGGTACGCCGCTGCGCTTGCAACTGCTGGGCTCTGATCCGGTTTGTCTGGCGGAAAACGCCGCGTTTGCCTGTGAGTTGGGCGCGCCGGTACTGGACCTGAACTTCGGTTGCCCGGCCAAGACCGTCAACCGTTCCCGTGGCGGCGCGATTCTGCTCAAAGAGCCTGAGCTGCTGCATTCCATACTGAGTCAGGTGCGCAGCGCTGTGCCGAAGCACATTCCGGTCACTGCGAAAATGCGCCTGGGCTACGAAAACACTGATGGTGCGCTGGATTGCGCCCGGGCGCTGGCTGACGGCGGAGCGGAGCAGATTGTCGTGCATGCCCGTACCAAGGTCGACGGCTACAAGCCGCCGGCCCACTGGGAATGGATTGCCCGGATTCAGGAGGTGGTCAAGGTGCCGGTGGTCGCCAACGGGGAAATCTGGACCGTGGATGACTGGCGTCGCTGCCGGGAAATCTGCGGCGCTCGGGACATCATGATCGGTCGCGGGCTGGTAGCGCGGCCTGATCTGGCCCGACAGATTGCCGCCGCGCAGAAAGGTGAAGAGGTTGTGCCGATGACCTGGGCTGAGTTGCAGCCCATGCTGCGGACCTTCTGGTTGCAGTGTCTGGACAAGATGACCCTGATTCAAGCGCCTGGCCGACTCAAGCAGTGGCTGGTGCTATTGACCAAAAGCTACCCTGAAGCGACGCAGATGTTTGATGCATTACGCCGTGAAACCGACTGTCAGCGGATCAGTGTTTTGCTCGGTGTCAGTGCCGACGAACGGTCATAAAAAATTTGAAAATATACTCTTGAAAAGCTTTTGGGCGACCCTAGTTTGGGGATTACGCGATGCCGAATTCGGGTCGCGGATTAAACCACTCGCTGTTTACAGGAGATTTATCATGACTACTGCATTTTCTCTGGCCCCTCTGTTCCGTAGCTCTGTGGGCTTTGATCGTTTCAATGACCTGTTCGAGGCTGCTGCCCGCAATGAGTCCGCTGGCGGCTATCCTCCTTACAACGTCGAGAAGCATGCGAATGACCAATATCGCATCGTGATCGCGGCCGCAGGTTTCGTTGAAGAAGACCTTGAGCTTCAGGTCGAGAAGGGCGTGCTGACTGTTTCGGGCGGCAAGCGTGAAAATACTGCTGAGGGCGTGACTTACCTGCATCAGGGTATTGCTCAGCGGGCTTTCAAATTGTCGTTCCGGCTGGCTGATCACATCGAAGTGCAGAACGCTGGTTTGTCCAACGGCTTGCTGAACATTGATTTGCTGCGTCTGGTGCCTGAAGAGGCCAAAGCCAAACGCATTCCGATCAACGCGCAGAAAGTCCTGAACAGCTGATTGTTCAGTTGCCAGCAAAAGAAGGCGCCTTTATGGCGCCTTCTTTCGTTTCTAAGGATTCAACTGACTTTCTTTAAATAACATCTCGGGCTGCTTCAAGCGTTTTTCGAATGCGCTCAAGGTCAGCGGTTCGCTGAACAGATAGCCCTGATATAAACGACATCCCAACTGCTCAAGAAACTCCAGTTGCAGGGATTGCTCAACACCTTCGGCAATCACCGTCAGGTTCAGGCTCTGGGCCATTGCCACGATTGCTCGGATGATTTCCGCGTCATTGGGGTCAGTGGTCGCGTCGCGGATGAACGACTGGTCAATTTTCAGCGCATCCACGGGCAAGCGTTTGAGGTAGGTAAGGGATGAGTAGCCGGTGCCGAAATCATCCATGGCAAAGCTGACACCGAGCTTTTTCAGCTCATGCATCTTGGCAATGGTTTCGTCCAGATTCTGAATGACGATGCCTTCAGTGATCTCCAGCTTGAGCAAGTTGCTCGGCAGGCTGTTGATGCGAAGACAGCGTTTGACGCGATCAACGAAGTCGGTCTGCCGGAACTGGCGGGGGCTGATGTTGACGCACAGACTGAAGTGCCGGATGTCGACCAGTTTGTCACGCAGCAGTTTGCTTGCCGTCCGGCAGGCTTCCTCAAGAATCCAGGCGCCTACCTCCAGAATCATTCCGCTCTCTTCCAGTATCTGGATGAACTGGTTAGGAGGCAGGTTCCCGGTTTCGGGGTGCTCCCAGCGCAACAGGGCCTCCGCGCCAATGATGCGGTTGAGGCGAGTGTCCACTTGCGGTTGATAACACAGGCTGAACTCCCCGCGTGGCAACGCCATGCGCAGATCATTCTCCATGCGCAGGCGTTCACTGGCCGCTTTTTGCATCGAATCATGAAACAGCTGTGTGGCATTGCGGCCCGAATCCTTCGCCCGGTACAGCGCGATATCGGCGCGTTTGAGCAGGTCGGCGCTGGTCAGGCCATGGTCGGGGATCAGTGCGATACCGATACTTGGCGTGATTTGCAGGCGTTGATTGTCCAGAAACATCGGCTGGGCGAGCAGGGCGCGAAGCATGTCGGCCAGTTCCAGTACCTGGTCGGTCACATCGTCGCGACTACCTTCCAGTCCGCTGATCAGTACCACGAACTCATCGCCGCCCAGTCGCGCCACGGTGTCTTCCATGCGCACGCTCGCTTCAAGCCGGGCGGTTACAATCTTCAGCACGCTGTCACCCACTGGATGGCCCAGCGAGTCATTGATGTGCTTGAAGTGATCCAGGTCCATGAAAAGAAGAGCGCCACGCAGATTGTGGCGTTGCAGCAGGATTATTTGCTGGCTGAGACGATCCATGAGCAATGCCCGGTTGGGCAGGTTGGTCAGGGAGTCATGATAGGCCAGGTGCTGAACCTGCTCCTGGGCGCTCTTCAGCTCGCTGATATCCCGCGCATTCATCAGCAGGCATTCGACATCGTTGAGGGTAATGGTTTCGACCGACACTTCAGCGGTGACGTGGGAGCCGTTCTTGTGACAGCCGGTCATTTCCCGGTGATGAACCCGGCCATTTTCTTGCAGATCGCGAATCAACTGCTCACGTTGTTCAATGTGAGCCCAGATGCCCAGCTCGGCGACAGTACGGCCGAGCACTTCGTCAGGGGTAAACCCCATCAATCGGCAAAAGCCTCCGTTGACCTCCAGGTAACGGCCACTGATGCGCTCGGTGATGGTGATTGCGTCAGGACTGGAGTGGAATGCTTTGGCGAACTTCTCTTCGCTGGCCTTCAAGGCGCGTTCGGCGCGCAGGTGCGCGCTGTTGTCCATGAAGGTGCTGAGCAAATAAAGCTGACGCTCCAGTTCGACTTTCAATGCGCTGAAGGTGCCTTCAATCAGTCGGCCGTCGCGTGCGCGCAATCGCACATCCAGCCTCACGGGCTCGTCCTGGGCCATGACTCGTCTGACCAGGCTGTTGCGGTGTTCGGAATCGTCCCATAATCCCAGGTCTACACCTGTCCGACCAATGCTTTCGGCTGCGGGCCAGCCGAGCATTGTTTCGAACTGGCGATTGACCTCGCAGATTACTCCGCTGTCGATGGCGGACAGGATCACCACGTTGGGGCTGAGATTGTAGAGCGTTGCAAAACGCTTTTCGGATTCGCTCAGCGCCGCGGCATGGCCGGAGGGCTGAAAGGTGTTGCTATCTGCAAGTTCTGGCATGGGATCACGCGCCTGTAAGTAATAAAGGCAGTAATACGATCTTTAGCATCAGGAGCTTTCAGCATTGGCCAGCCTGGGCATCTAGCAGCGCCATGAATGCCCGGGCCGCATTGGACAACGTACGCTCCGTGTGAAGTATGTAGCCTAGCTGACGACTGAGCTGTATGCCCGGTAATGGAATACGCGCCACCTGTTCATCGAGCATAGTCCGTGGCAGCACGCTCCATGCGAGGCCGATGGACACCATCATTTTGATGGTTTCCAGATAGTTGGTGCTCATGGCGATATCCGGCTTCAGCCCTTGTGCTTCGCACAGTCCGCTGACGATGTGATGGGTAAACGTGTTGTTGCCGGGAAATACCGCCGGATAGCCGACGACGTCCTGCAAACTCACCGGGCCGCTGTTGGCCAGTGGGTGTTCAGGAGCGGCAACGAAGTCCAGCGGGTCGTCCCAGACTGACACGGCCTTGATCAGCGTGTGAGGATCCGGGGCCAGAGTGATGACTGCCAGCTCGGCGCGGCCATGAAGGATTTCCTCATAGGCGACCTCTGAATCCAGGAACTGAATGTCCAGCGCGACTTCAGGATAACGTCGGGTGAACTCCCGGAGCAGCGGGGGCAGACGGTGCAGGCCGATGTGATGACTGGTTGCCAATGTCAGACGGCCGGTCACTTCACCCGTCAGATTGGTCAGTGCACGCCGGGTATCGTCCAGCACATTCAGAATCTGATAAGCCCTGGGCAGCAAGGCTCTACCAGCCTCGGTCAGGCTGACTTCCCGGCCCAGCCGGTCAAACAGCCGCACGTTCAACTGCTGTTCCAGCCCCGCTATACGCTTGCTGATAGCGGGCTGGGTCAAGTGCAGGTGTTCACCTGCTCCAGAAAAGCTGCCGGTTTCGGCGATGGCGATAAAAGCATTGAGGTTAGCCAGATCCATCTCAGATTCCAGTTGGTTATCCAAAGTATAAAAATTATGAATTTGAGTTATTTAAGCATATTTCGTAGCATGTCCGTACAAGCCAAAGGGTCATCCGGTTGTTTAAGATCGCCCGGCAGGCGAGCGTGAAAACTGATTTCACGACGACCTGGAAGGCATAGAAATAACAAGCTGATGAGGATTCGCCTGATGGCCGGCAAAACGTTGTACGACAAGCTCTGGGATTCGCACGAAGTAAAAAAACGTGACGATGGCTCGTCGCTCATTTACATCGATCGTCACATCATCCATGAAGTGACTTCGCCACAGGCCTTTGAAGGTCTGCGTCTGGCGGGCCGCAAGCCATGGCGCATCGACGCCAACATTGCGACCCCGGACCACAACGTACCGACCACTCCGGAACGTAAAGGCGGTATCGAAGCCATTGCCGACCAGGTGTCGCGTCTTCAGGTGCAGACCCTCGACGACAACTGCGACGAGTACGGCATTACCGAATTCAAAATGAACGACGTGCGTCAGGGCATCGTTCACGTGATCAGCCCGGAGCAGGGCGCGACCTTGCCGGGCATGACGGTGGTGTGTGGTGACTCCCACACTTCTACTCACGGCGCATTTGGGGCGCTGGCTCACGGTATCGGCACTTCAGAGGTTGAGCATGTGCTCGCCACTCAGTGCCTGGTGGCCAAGAAAATGAAAAACATGCTGGTTTCCGTCGAGGGCAAATTGCCCGTCGGCGTGACAGCTAAAGACATTGTGCTGGCGGTGATCGGCAAGATCGGCACCGCAGGCGGCAACGGCCATGCGATGGAGTTTGCGGGCAGCGCGATCCGCGATCTGTCGGTTGAAGGCCGTATGACCATCTGCAACATGTCCATCGAGGCGGGCGCTCGCGTCGGTCTGGTGGCTACCGATGAAAAGACCATTGCCTACGTGAAGGGGCGTCCTTTCGCACCTAAAGGCGAGCAGTGGGAGTTGGCAGTAGAAGCCTGGAAAGACCTGGTTTCCGATGCCGACGCGCACTTTGATACCGTGGTCAAACTCGACGCCGCGCAGATCAAACCGCAAGTCAGCTGGGGTACTTCTCCTGAGATGGTGCTGGCCGTTGATCAGAACGTTCCGGATCCGGCTCACGAAACTGATCTGGTCAAGCGTGGTTCCATTGAGCGTGCATTGAAGTATATGGGCCTCAAAGCCAATCAGGCCATCACTGACATTCAGCTGGATCGCGTATTTATTGGTTCCTGCACCAACTCGCGTATCGAGGATTTGCGTGCTGCGGCTGAAATCGCCAAAGGTCGCAAGGTGGCTTCGACTATCAAGCAGGCGATCGTTGTGCCGGGCTCCGGGCTGGTCAAGGCGCAGGCGGAAAGCGAAGGTCTGGACAAGATCTTTCTCGAGGCCGGTTTCGAATGGCGTGAGCCAGGTTGCTCGATGTGTCTGGCGATGAACCCGGACCGGCTGGAAAGTGGCGAGCATTGCGCGTCCACCTCCAACCGCAACTTCGAAGGTCGTCAGGGTGCCGGTGGTCGTACTCACCTGGTCAGCCCGGCGATGGCTGCAGCCGCAGCGGTCAACGGTCGTTTCATTGATGTTCGCGAACTGATTCAGCACTAAGGAGCCCAGCATGAAAGCCTTTACTCAGCACACCGGCCTTGTCGCTCCTCTGGATCGTGCCAACGTCGATACCGACCAGATCATTCCCAAGCAGTTTCTCAAGTCGATCAAGCGCACCGGCTTCGGTCCAAACCTGTTCGACGAATGGCGTTACCTGGATGTCGGGCAACCGTATCAGGACAACTCCAAGCGGCCTTTGAACCCTGATTTCGTGCTCAACGATGCTCGCTATCAGGGTGCCAGCGTGTTGCTGGCCCGGGAAAACTTCGGCTGCGGCTCAAGCCGTGAGCACGCGCCGTGGGCACTGGACGAGTACGGTTTCTGCGCGATCATCGCCCCCAGTTATGCCGATATCTTCTTCAACAACAGCTTCAAGAACGGCTTGCTGCCGATCATTCTCGACGAGGCTGAAGTTGATGAACTGTTCAAGCAGGTTGAAGCCAACGAAGGTTACCAGTTGACCGTCGACCTGGCGGCCCAGACGGTCACTCGTCCAGATGGCAAGGTATACAGCTTTGAAGTCGATGCGTTTCGCAAGCACTGCCTGCTTGAAGGCCTGGATGACATCGGTCTGACCCTGGTAGATGGCGAAGCGATTGCCAGTTTCGAAGCGAAGCACCGCGCCAGCCAGCCGTGGTTGTTCCGCGGTTGAGATTGAAGGCTTGGAATGCATTCCCATGTGGGAGCTGGGCTTGCCCGCGATAAGAACACCGCGGTCTATCCTGAAACGCGTCCAGCCGTATCGCGGGCAAGCCCAGCTCCCACAGGTTCAGCGCTACCAGGATTATTTGCGATTACCCAAAAGGACAACCTCCATGACCACAGCCCACACTCAAGTCGTAAAACGTCAATTCGGTGAGCAGGCCTCCGCCTATCTGAGCAGTGCCGTGCACGCCCAAGGCACCGAATTTGCGCTGCTACAGGCCGAGGTGGCGGGGCGCAGCAGTGCGCGGGTACTGGATCTGGGGTGTGGCGCGGGGCATGTGAGCTTCAATGTCGCGTCGGCAGTCAGCGAAGTGGTGGCGTATGACCTTTCGCAGCAAATGCTCGATGTCGTGGCCGCTGCAGCGCAGGAACGTGGGCTGACGAATGTCAGTACTGTGTGCGGCGCTGCGGAAAGTCTGCCTTTTGAGGATGGCGAGTTCGATTTCGTGTTCAGTCGCTATTCGGCTCACCACTGGAGTGATCTGGCGCCAGCCCTGCGTGAAGTGCGCAGAGTACTGAAACCGGGAGGCGTTGCCGCTTTTATCGACGTTATGTCTCCAGGCAGCCCGTTACTGGATACCTACCTGCAAAGTGTGGAAGTGCTGCGTGACACCAGCCACGTGCGCGACTACTCCGCCGCCGAGTGGCTGCGGCAGGTCAGCGAGGCGGGCCTGTTCACCCGCAGTCACAGCCGTCAGCGTCTGCACCTCGAGTACAACTCCTGGGTAGAACGCATGCGCACTCCGCAAGCCTTTCGGGTCGCGATCCGGGAGTTGCAGCAGGCTATGGGCGCAGAAGTGCGCGAATATTTCGAGATTACCGCTGACGGCTCGTTCAGCACCGATGTGCTGGTGTTATGGGCCGAACGCTAACTTTTTTCCGTTCAGTAGACGAAGAGGCGCTGATCAACAGTGCCGTTACAAAAATTTGAGGATGTTATGAGCAAGCAGATTCTGATTCTCCCAGGCGACGGTATTGGTCCGGAAATCATGACCGAAGCGGTAAAGGTTCTTGAGCTGGCCAACGAAAAGTATCAACTGGGCTTCGAACTCAGCCACGATGTGATCGGCGGCGCGGCCATCGACAAGCATGGCGTGCCACTTGCCGACGAAACGCTCGAGCGTGCCCGCGCTGCTGACGCAGTATTGCTGGGGGCTGTGGGCGGCCCGAAATGGGACGCCATCGAGCGTGATATCCGCCCAGAGCGCGGCCTGCTGAAAATCCGTGCGCAACTGGGCCTGTTCGGCAACCTGCGTCCAGCCATCCTGTATCCGCAACTGGCTGATGCCTCCAGCCTCAAGCCTGAAATCGTTGCCGGTCTGGACATTCTCATCGTCCGCGAACTGACGGGCGGTATTTATTTTGGCGCGCCGCGTGGCAGCCAGACCCTGGAAAACGGCGAGCGTCAGGCCTACGACACGCTGCCGTATAGCGAGAGTGAGATTCGCCGCATTGCTCGCGTCGGTTTCGACATGGCACGTGTACGTGGCAAGAAGCTGTGCTCGGTGGACAAGGCCAACGTTTTGGCATCCAGCCAGCTGTGGCGTGAAGTGGTCGAGGAAGTCGCCAAGGACTATCCGGATGTCGAGCTAAGTCACATGTACGTCGACAACGCCGCCATGCAACTGGTGCGTGCGCCGAAGCAGTTTGATGTGATCGTCACCGATAATATGTTCGGCGACATTCTGTCCGACGAAGCGTCGATGCTCACCGGCTCCATCGGCATGCTGCCGTCGGCCTCGCTGGACGCCAATAACAAGGGCATGTATGAGCCTTGCCATGGCTCGGCACCTGACATCGCGGGCAAAGGCATTGCCAACCCGCTGGCGACCATCCTTTCCGTGTCGATGATGCTGCGTTACAGCTTCAATCTGACCGACGCTGCCGACGCCATTGAAAAGGCCGTAAGCCTGGTTCTGGATCAAGGCTTGCGCACTGGCGACATCTGGTCGGCGGGCAATGCGAAGGTCGGCACGCAGGAAATGGGCGACGCTGTAGTCGCCGCGCTGCGCAATCTGTAATATCTTCGGCCCGCTTCATTATCGGCCATAGTAAAAACGTAGCGAGCGAAGGCAAGACAAGGCAAAAACAGGCGAGGACGCGGAGTTTAGTGCTTCTTAAATGAGCAGTCCGAGCCTGTTTTTAACGCAGTATTGTCGAGCGCAGTAGTTTTTACTTTGGCCGGCGAGTGTGGCGGCCCACTTTTTGTAAAGGGTGTAGTTGCGATGAAACGTGTAGGTCTGATCGGTTGGCGTGGAATGGTCGGTTCCGTGCTCATGCAGCGGATGCTGGAAGAGCAGGATTTTGATCTGATCGAGCCGGTGTTTTTCACCACCTCCAACGTAGGCGGCCAAGGCCCCTCCGTCGGCAAGGACGTGGCTCCGCTCAAAGATGCTTACAGCATTGACGAGCTGAAAACCCTCGACGTGATTCTGACCTGCCAGGGCGGCGACTACACCAATGAGGTGTTTCCGAAGCTGCGCGAAGCCGGTTGGCAGGGTTACTGGATCGACGCCGCTTCCAGCCTGCGTATGCAGGATGATGCGGTCATCGTTCTGGATCCGGTTAACCGCAAGGTCATCGACCAGCAGCTCGATGCCGGTACCAAAAACTACATTGGCGGTAACTGCACGGTCAGCTTGATGCTGATGGGCCTGGGTGGTCTGTTCGAAGCCGGCTTGGTAGAGTGGATGAATGCCATGACCTATCAGGCAGCTTCTGGTGCGGGCGCGCAGAACATGCGTGAGCTGATCAAGCAGATGGGCGCGACTCACGCGGCTGTTGCTGACGACCTGGCCAATCCTGCCAGCGCGATTCTGGACATCGACCGCAAGGTCGCTGAAGCCATGCGCAGCGATGCCTACCCGACCGAAAACTTCGGTGTGCCGTTGGCCGGCAGCCTGATCCCTTGGATCGACAAGGAACTGCCGAACGGTCAGAGCCGTGAAGAGTGGAAAGGGCAGGCCGAGACCAACAAGATTCTCGGTCGCTTCAAGAGCCCGATTCCTGTCGATGGTATCTGCGTGCGGATCGGCTCGATGCGTTGCCACAGCCAGGCATTGACCATCAAGCTCAATAAGGACGTGCCAATCGCCGACATCGAAGGTTTGATCAGCCAGCACAACCCTTGGGTGAAGCTGGTGCCAAACCATCGCGAAGCGAGCATTCAGGAGCTGAGCCCGACTTCCGTGACTGGCACCATGAGCATTCCGGTGGGCCGCCTGCGCAAGCTGAACATGGGCTCGCAGTATCTGGGCGCGTTCACTGTTGGCGATCAGTTGCTGTGGGGCGCGGCCGAACCGCTGCGTCGCATGCTGCGGATCCTGCTGGAGCGTTGATCGTCCGGTTGTAGCTGACATGAAAAACCGCCTTTCGGGGCGGTTTTTTTATGGATGAAGATTTTTGGTTGGAATGCATTCCCTTGTGGGAGCTGAGCTTGCTCGCGATAAGGACACCGCGCATTGCAGTTCGAGCTCGTCCAGGCTTATCGCGAGCAAGCTCCGCTCCCACAGGATTTCGCAGGAGTCAAAAAAATCCCATAATATGGGATTCAAATTTACATATTGAGATATTTCCCGTTTCAGGTTTATAGTCCTCCTCGCACTCACTGCTCAAAAAATAATAGGTGAAGCGATGCAAGCGCATTTGATCGCGCTCGATTGGGGGACAACCTCTCTTCGTGCTTATCGACTCGGCGATCATGGCCGGGTTCTGGAACAGCGTTCTCTGAGCGCAGGCATCATGCAATTGCCGAGTACGCCGCGACTCATTGCCGGTGAACTCTGCAGCGACGGCTTCGAACTGGCGTTTGACGAGGCGTGTGGCGACTGGCTCGATGCCGAACCCACCCTGCCGGTCATTGCCTGTGGCATGGTCGGCAGCGCCCAAGGCTGGCGTGAAGCGGTCTATCGGGAAACCCCGGCCAGCGTGTCCGGCCTCAGCTCTGCCTTGCAAACCGTGCGCAGCCTGCGTGGCGTCGATGTCCACATCATCCCCGGTGTACTCCAGCGTTCGGTCCTGCCCAACGTCATGCGTGGCGAAGAAACCCAGGTGCTGGGTGTTTTGGCAGGACTTTCTGCAACCGAAGTGCTTAAACCCTTATTGATCGGTCTACCCGGCAGCCATTCCAAATGGGTTCAGGCCGCCGACGGCTGCATCCTGCATTTCGATACCTTCATGACCGGCGAAGTCTTTGCTGCGCTGAGCAACCACACGATTCTCGGCCGCACCATGCAGCGCAGCGATGTCTTCGATCAGGCGGCGTTTGATCTGGGGGTCGCGGTGGCGTTGTCGGCTGACGGCGCAGCAGGGCCGCTATCAACGATTTTCAGTTGCCGCACCTTGGGCCTGACCGGCCAACTCAGTGCTGATGCCCAACCTGATTACTTGTCCGGTCTGTTGATCGGGCATGAGCTGGCAACCCTCGCCACTCTGCAGCGTGCCCATCATTCCGAATTGCCTCCCGTCATTCTTCTGGGTGGCGAGCAGCTGTGTCTGCGTTACGGGCGAGCCTTGCACGCCTGCGGTTTTCTTCACGTGACGGTGGCAGAACAGGCCACTGAGCGCGGTCTTTGGCAAGTGGCACTCAAAGCCGGCTTGCTCGCCAACATTCCATTAGAGGTCTGACATGCTCAAGCAAGCACTGCTCGAAAACGGTTTGATCGCCATTCTGCGTGGTCTGCGTCCGGCAGAAGCGCCTGCCATTGGTGATGTGTTGTATGAGGCGGGCTTCCGGGTCATTGAAGTGCCCCTTAATTCGCCGCAGCCCTATGACAGCATTCGTCTGTTGCGCCAGAGTCTGCCTGCCGATTGCCTGATCGGTGCAGGCACCGTGATGACTCCTGAACAGGTCAACCTGGTCAAGGAGGCGGGCGGGCAGGTCATCGTCATGCCGCACAGTGATGCCAAGGTGTTGCGCGCCGCCAAAGAGGCGGGGTTGTTTCTGTCACCTGGAGTGGCGACACCGACAGAAGCCTTCGCTGCGTTGGCCGAAGGTGCTGATGTGCTGAAGCTTTTTCCGGCTGAGCAAATGAGCCCTGCCGTGGTGAAAGCCTGGCTTGCGGTGTTGCCGATAGGGACAGCACTGGTTCCGGTGGGGGGTATTACGCCGGACAACATGAAGGTCTTTCTGGAGGCAGGCGTCAAAGGTTTCGGTCTCGGCTCGGGTTTGTTCAAACCGGGCATGAGCGCAGCCGAAGTGGGCGAGCGCGCTCATGCCTATGTCGCGGCCTGGAAGCAATTGACCGAACGTTTTTGAGTCAACCAGAGCGCTTCAGGCGCCACTTCAAATAAGAGAATCGCACACATGAAAATTACCAAACTTACGACTTTTATCGTTCCGCCACGCTGGTGCTTCCTCAAGGTCGAAACCGACCAAGGCATTACGGGTTGGGGCGAACCGGTGGTTGAAGGCCGTGCTCACACGGTTGCAGCGGCTGTCGAAGAGTTGTCTGACTACCTGATCGGCAAAGACCCGCGCAATATCGAAGACATCTGGACCGTGCTCTATCGTGGCGGTTTTTATCGCGGCGGCGCGGTGCACATGAGCGCACTGGCCGGTATCGATCAGGCGTTGTGGGATATCAAGGGCAAGCATCTGGGGGTATCGGTCAGCGATTTGCTCGGCGGCCAGGTGCGCGACAAGATCCGTGTTTACTCGTGGATCGGCGGCGACCGCCCGGCTGATACCGCCCGTGCGGCCAAAGAAGCGGTGGAGCGGGGCTTCACTGCGGTGAAGATGAACGGCACCGAAGAGTTGCAGTTCCTCGATACCTTCGACAAGGTCGACCTCGCGCTGGCCAACGTTGCCGCAGTGCGTGACGCAGTCGGGCCAAACGTGGGCATCGGCGTCGATTTCCATGGCCGGGTGCACAAACCCATGGCCAAGGTACTGATGAAAGAACTGGACCCGTACAAACTGATGTTCATCGAAGAGCCAGTGCTCAGCGAGAACTACGAGGCGTTGAAAGAGCTGGCGCCCTTGACCAGTACGCCGATTGCCCTGGGCGAAAGGCTGTTCTCGCGCTGGGATTTCAAGCGCGTGTTGAGCGAAGGCTACGTCGACATTATCCAGCCTGATGCGTCCCATGCCGGTGGTATCACTGAGACTCGCAAGATCGCCAACATGGCTGAAGCCTACGACGTCGCCCTTGCGTTACATTGCCCGCTCGGTCCGATAGCCCTGGCTGCGTGCCTGCAACTGGATGCGGTCTGCTACAACGCCTTCATTCAAGAGCAGAGCCTGGGTATTCACTACAACGAGAGTAATGACCTGCTGGATTACATCAAGAATCCCGAGGTGTTCGATTACGACAAAGGCATGGTGAAAATTCCCAACGGACCCGGCCTGGGCATCGAGATCAACGAAGAGTACGTCAAGGAGCGCGCGGCTATCGGCCATCGCTGGCGCAACCCGATCTGGCGCCATGCCGATGGCAGCTTTGCGGAGTGGTGATTTCTCAGGCTGACGCCTGACCCTTGTAGGAGCTGCCGAAGGCTGCGAAAGCGATCTGCCTGAATCACCGCGATTCGCAGCCTTTGGCAGCTCCTACAGGGGGTCACCAGTTCATAGCGACCTCAATAAAGACAAAAAGAGGCACCTCACATGCAAACCCGCACTCTCGAAGGGGCGGCGTCTTTAGTCACGCCTACCCGCAAGCGTTATTTCATCATGGTCCTGTTGTTCATCACCGTCGTGATCAACTATCTGGACCGCAGCAACCTGTCCATCGCCGCGCCTGCGCTGACCAGCGAACTGGGTATCGATCCGGTGCATGTCGGATTGATTTTCTCGGCATTCGGCTGGACTTACGCGGCCATGCAATTACCTGGTGGCTGGCTCGTCGACCGTGTACCGCCACGAATCCTGTACACCGTCGCATTGGCGCTGTGGTCCATCGCGACCATCATGCTCGGCTTCGCTGCCAGCTTCATCGCGCTGTTCGTTTTGCGCATGGCAGTGGGCGCCCTGGAAGCACCGGCGTATCCCATCAACAGTCGTGTGGTCACCACCTGGTTTCCCGAGCGTGAGCGGGCCACGGCCATTGGCTTCTATACCTCAGGGCAGTTTGTCGGTCTGGCATTTCTGACACCGGTGCTGGCCTGGCTGCAAGCGCACTACGGCTGGCACATGGTGTTCGTCAGCACTGGTGCGGTGGGCGTGCTCTGGGCGGTTATCTGGTACATGGTGTATCGCGAGCCTCGTGATTTCAAAGGCGTCAACGAGGCAGAAATCGAGTTGATTCGCGAGGGCGGCGGGCTGGTGGATATCCAGGCTGACACGGCAAAGGAAAAACGTCCGTTCAGTTGGGCGGATCTGGGCATCGTGCTCACCAAACGCAAGCTTTGGGGGATCTACCTCGGTCAGTTCTGCCTGAACTCGACGCTGTGGTTCTTCCTGACCTGGTTCCCGACCTATCTCGTGAAATATCGCGGCATGGATTTCATCAAGTCTGGCCTGTTGGCGTCGCTGCCATTTCTCGCGGCATTCATCGGTGTGCTGTGTTCGGGATTTTTCTCTGACTGGCTGATCCGTCGCGGTCATACCGTAGGTTTTGCGCGCAAATTGCCGATCATTGCCGGTCTACTGATTTCCACCTCGATCATTGGCGCCAACTTCGTTGATTCGACGCCGTTGGTCATCGCATTTCTGGCGCTGGCGTTCTTCGGCAATGGTCTGGCGTCCATCACCTGGTCGCTGGTATCGACCCTGGCCCCGGCGCGTCTGCTGGGCCTGACGGGCGGGACCTTCAACTTCATCGGCAACCTGTCGGCCATTGCCACGCCTATCGTGATTGGCTTCTTGGTGTCCGGCGATTCCTTTGCGCCTGCTATTACCTACATCTCAGTGCTGGCGCTGCTGGGCGCGCTGTCCTACATCCTGCTGGTGGGCAAGGTCGAGCGTATCGAGCTTTAACCGCGGATATCGGAAGTAGCATGGAGATGAGCTGGCGGCGATAATGCCGCCAGTTTTTTGAGGGGATAAGCCTGATATGTCGCAAGCGCTCGACGACACAGCAAGCAGCACTTCCAAAGATTCGGCGCCGACGGGTACGCAGACCCTGTTGCGCGGGCTGGGCGTGGTTCAGGCCGTCGCCGACGGTGCACGGGACCTCAAGGAAATTGCCCGGCGCATTGGCACCACGCGCAGCACTACGCACCGGTTGGTCAGTTGCCTGGTGGAGGAGCGTTATCTGCGGGTATTGCCTCAGGTCGGCTACCTGCTGGGGCCCAAGTTGATCGAGCTGGGTTTTCAGGCGCGGGAAGAGGTGCCATTGGCGATATTGGCCCGGCCTTATCTGGATGAGCTTTCACAGTTGACCGGCGACACTGTCCACCTCGCGATTCGTGACGGCGACGAGGTGCTTTATCTGCACAAGAATCCTGGGCGTAACGGTCCGGAAATGCGTTCACGAGTTGGCCATCGTATGCCGCTGGCGCGTACCGGGATCGGCAAGGCGCTGCTGCTGGACAGCGTGGAAAGCGAGTGGCTGCGGCTGTACCAGGTCAGTTTGCCAGACGTCGCGCGCAACCCGTTGTGGCCCGCTCACGAGGAGCAGTCCTGGGAGCAGGTGCGTCAGCGTATGCATGAGTACGTGGAAGGCGGTTACGCGTTTGATCTTGAGGATAACGAACCGTCGATCCGCTGCGTGGCGGCGCCGATTCGTGATGCGGGCAAGCACATTGTTGCCGGTATCAGCATCGCCAGTACCGTGCCTTACATGCCGCTGGAGAAAATGGCCGAGCTGGTGCCGTTGATCAAGGAGACCGCGGCCAGGTTGTCGGCGGAGTTGGGCGGATGAGCCGGGCCCCTGTAGGAGCTGCCGAAGGCTGCGAATGACGGTGCGTCAGACATAGCGTCTTCGCAGCCTTCGGCAGCTCCTACAGGAAGAGCGATCAATCGATCAGGCTTTCAACGTCGCCATATCAATCACAAAGCGATACTTCACATCGCCTTTTACGACACGCTCGAACGCTTCGTTGATGTTGCGGATGTCGAGCATTTCGATGTCGCAGGTGATGTCGTGTTCGGCACAGAAATCCAGCACTTCCTGGGTTTCGGCCATGCCACCAATCATCGAGCCAGCCAGTACCTTGCGGGACATGACCAGGTTCACTGCGTTCACCGGCGGATCTACAGGCTCGATCAGCCCGACCAGAATGTGCACGCCATCGAAGCGTAGTGTCTGCAGGTAGGGATTGAGATCGTGCTGCACCGGGATGGTGTCCAGCAGGAAGTTGAATGTCCCTGCAACCGCTTGCATCTGGGCTTCGTCGGTTGAGATAACCACGTGATCAGCACCCTGGCGACGACCTTCTTCTGCCTTGCTGGCGGAGCGAGTAAACAGGGTGACTTCAGCGCCCATCGCCTTGGCGAATTTGATGCCCATGTGGCCCAGACCACCCATGCCCAATACGCCAACCTTGTCACCAGCTTTCACACCGTAGTGCTTGAGCGGCGAGTAGGTGGTAATACCTGCGCACAGAATCGGTGCTGCACTGGCGAGGTTCAGTTTTTCAGGGATGCTCACCACGAAACGCTCGCTGACCACGATGCTGTCGGAGTAGCCGCCCATGGTCAGGCTGCCGTCAATGCGGTCCTGCCCGGCATAGGTTGGGGTCATGCCGTTCTGGCAGTAGTTTTCCAGATCCGCTTTACAGGCGTCGCAGGTACGGCAGGAGTCAACCATGCAGCCAACACCCACGAGATCGCCGACTTTGTACTTGCTGACATCTGCACCGACTGCCGTCACCTTGCCGACAATCTCGTGGCCGGGCATCAGTGGGTAAGCAGCGAAGCCCCACTCGTCGCGGGCCTGGTGGATGTCGGAGTGGCAGACGCCGCAGAACATGATTTCGATGGCCACATCATCCGGGCGCGGGCTGCGGCGTTCGAAGGACATGGGGGCGAGGGGCGCGGTCGATGATTGAGCGGCATAACCGATAGCTGTGTACATGGTGAACCTCGCAAGGCAATGAATAATTGAGGCTGACCAGTTTGCGGGAAGGCAGGGTTCAGGGCCATGACCATTCCTCCGCGACTCATGCCTGATCCTCCGGAGGTTTTGGGTTTGATGTTGCTACATGTGGCATTTCTGCGATCATGCAGCTGTCTAATCCTCCGCCCGGTGCCCCATGTCGTTGCCTCATCAAACCGATGCCAATGCCACCCTTGTTTCTCTTATCAAGCCACTGGCGACGCGTCCAGGTTTCGTGCCGACGTTGCTGCCCGAAGTCAACGTAGTGTCGCTCTCTACCTATGTTGCAAGCAGCCCGCAGATCTACGAGCCGAGCCTTATGATCATCGCCCAGGGCGGCAAGCTGGCGAGCCTGGGTACACGAACCTTCGATTATGGTGCCGGGCATTATCTGGTTCAGGCGCTTTCGGTGCCGTTCATGTGCGAAACCTTTGCCACGCCTGAGGCGCCATTGTTTGGCGTTTCTGTGGCGATTGACCGGGTGATGCTGGGTGAGCTGGTGCAGGCCATGGGGCCAATGCCGGATCAGATTGTGGAAGCGCAGACTCCGGAGTCCATGACGTCGGTGTTGCTGGATGCGCCGATGCGGGAAAGTGTCGAGCGATTGTTGCGCTGCCTGCACGATCCGCTGGATTGTCAGGTACTGGGTCCGTCGCGGTTGCGCGAGGTGCTGTATGCCGCGTTGCGCGGTCCTCAAGCCGGGGTGTTACGTGCGCTGGTCGCCCAGCAGAGCCATTTCTCGCGTGTTGCAGCATCGCTGGCGTATCTGCATAGCCATTACGCCGAGCCGTTGAATGTGGAAACCCTGGCACGGCAGGCCAACATGAGTGCCTCAACCTTCCATGAGCATTTCAAGCGCAGCACCTTGCTGTCGCCGGTGCAGTATCTGAAACGTCTGCGTCTGCTCAAGGCCCAGCAAATGCTGATTGCCGAAGGGATGGGAGTGGCGCAGGTTGCGCATTGCGTCGGGTATCAAAGCACGTCGCAGTTCAGTCGTGAGTACAAACGCTACTTTGACCGGAACCCGGGCGAAGAGGGGCTGCAGCTGCGAATTCCGGCTTGATTTGCGATACAAAAAAGCCCCGTAAGGGGGCTTTTCTCTTTTAGCTTGCAGCTAAAAACCTGCAGCTGCTCTGTTACATATTAGGATACGTCGGGCCGCCGCTGCCTTCCGGTGTCACCCACGTGATGTTCTGCGAAGGGTCCTTGATGTCACAGGTCTTGCAGTGCACGCAGTTCTGGGCATTGATCTGGAAGCGCTTCTCGCCGTCTTCCTGTGTCACCACTTCATAGACGCCAGCCGGGCAGTAACGTTGAGCGGGCTCGTCATACAGCGGCAGGTTTTTGCCAATCGGGATGCTTGGGTCGGTCAGCTTCAGGTGGCACGGCTGTTCTTCTTCGTGGTTGGTACCGGAGATGAATACCGAGCTGAGCTTGTCAAAGCTGAGTTTGCCGTCGGGTTTCGGGTAGTCGATCTTCGCCGAGTCTGCTGCAAGCTTCATGCAGGCATAATCCGGCTTGGTGTCGTGCAGCGTGAACGGCAGCTTGCCACCGAAGATGTTCTGATCAACGAAGTTGAACGCGCCGCCCATGATTGAGCCGTACTTATGCAGGGCCGGGCCGAAGTTGCGACTGGCGAACAGCTCTTCGTGCAGCCAGCTGTTTTTGAAGGCTGAGACATAAGTGTTCAGCTCATCACCGCCTTCCTTGCCCGCCAACAAGGCTTCTGCTACCGATTCAGCGGCCAGCATGCCGGACTTCATGGCTGTGTGGCTGCCTTTGATCTTGGCAAAGTTCAGTGTGCCCAGATCGCAACCGATCAGTGCGCCGCCCGGGAAGACCATCTTCGGCAGCGAATTGAGACCGCCTTTGCAGATGGCTCGTGCGCCGTAGCTGATGCGCTTGCCACCTTCGAGATACTGCGAAACTACCGGGTGGTGCTTGTAGCGCTGGAATTCGTCGAACGGAGACAGGTAAGGGTTGCTGTACGACAGGTCGACGATCAGGCCCACGACCACCTGATTGTTTTCCAGGTGATAAAGGAAAGAACCGCCCATGTTTTCGTCGTCCAGCGGCCAGCCAGCGGTATGCACCACCAGACCTTGTTCATGTTTGGCCGGGTCGACTTCCCAGATTTCTTTCAGGCCGATGCCGTAGTGCTGGGCGTCAGCGTCGGTATCAAGGTTGAAGCGTTTGATCAGTTGCTTGCCGATGTGACCACGGCAGCCTTCGGCGAACAGCGTGTACTTGCCGCGCAATTCCATGCCAGGGGTGTACAGGCCGTCTTTTGGCTGACCTTCGCGGTCGACACCCAGATCACCGGTGATGATGCCGCGTACTACGCCGCTTTCATCGATCAGCGCTTCCTGGGCAGCAAAGCCCGGGTAGATTTCAACGCCCAGGTTCTCGGCCTGCTGGGCCAGCCAGCGGCACAGATTGCCCAGAGAGATAATATAGTTGCCCTCGTTGTGCATGGTCTTGGGCACAAAGAGGTCCGGGACTTTCACTGATTTTTCGGCACTGCGCAGGACGTAGATGTCGTCACGCTTGACTGGAGTGTTCAGCGGCGCGCCGAGGTCTTTCCAGTCCGGGAACAATTCGTTTAGCGCGCGGGGTTCGAACACTGCGCCAGAGAGGATGTGTGCGCCAACTTCTGAGCCTTTTTCCACCACGCAGACGCTGATTTCCTGACCGGCTTCAGCAGCCTTTTGTTTTAGACGGCACGCGGCAGAAAGCCCGGCGGGGCCGGCACCGACGATGACGACGTCGAATTCCATAAATTCGCGTTCCACAGGCTATCTCCTACTCAAGGCTCACAGTATTTTTTATATGCAGCGGTGCGGGGCATCAGTAACCCACATCTTTTAATGCTGCGCAGTATATCTACACCACCCGGCAGGGCCAATACAAACGTTTGTTTGAAATGGCCGCAGGCCAGATAAAACGTAGACGCGCGGCTCATGACTGGCGGTTTTGTCGTATTGACCGCATAACGGCTTGCGGTCAAGATACGGACGGTTTTGCGCTCGCCGTAGGCTGAACATCGCCTGAACTGCACCTCTGAGGCGTCACGAGCGCGTTGCAGACAATCCAGGTCACGATTATTGCGGGTGCAAAGTTTACACGCCTGCATTACCCAGATGTGCGGCATCTGGCGTTTATCCCTGTTTAGGTGGCTTGTTTATTAAGGTCACCGTTCGTTCTGTACGAATACGGCTGTTTCCAGAGGTTGCTTCACGGGTACATATGCATCGCCGGGTGCTGCACCGGGCGACTTTCTTTTCACCGGAGAGAAACGAGGAATCCATGAAGGTTCTAGTAGCTGTCAAACGAGTGGTCGACTATAACGTCAAGGTTCGCGTCAAAGCGGACAACTCCGGCGTCGATCTCGCTAACGTCAAGATGTCGATGAATCCCTTCTGCGAAATCGCTGTGGAAGAAGCCGTACGCCTTAAAGAGAAAGGCGTTGCGACTGAAATCGTCGTTGTTTCCATTGGTCCGACCAACGCTCAGGAGCAATTGCGTACCGCGCTGGCTCTGGGTGCCGACCGTGCCATCCTCGTTGAGTGCGCCGATGAGCTGAATTCTCTGGCCGTTGCCAAGCTGCTCAACGCGGTCGTTGCCAAGGAGCAGCCACAGTTGGTCATCCTCGGCAAGCAGGCGATCGACAGCGACAACAATCAGACTGGTCAGATGCTGGCCGCTTTGAGCGGTTTTGCTCAGGGCACTTTCGCGTCGAAAGTTGAAGTCAGCGGCGACAAGGTTGCCGTGACCCGCGAAATCGACGGTGGCCTGCAGACCGTTTCGTTGAGCCTTCCAGCCGTGGTGACCACTGACCTGCGTCTGAATGAGCCACGCTACGCGTCGCTGCCAAACATCATGAAAGCCAAGAAGAAGCCACTTGAAGTGCTGACCCCGGATGCTCTGGGTGTTTCCACTGCATCGACCACCAAGACCATCAAAGTCGAAGCGCCTGCTGCACGTAGCGCAGGTATCAAGGTCAAGTCGGTGGCTGAACTGGTCGAGAAACTGAAAAACGAAGCGAAGGTGATCTGACCATGACTATCCTGGTAATCGCTGAACACGACAACGCGACACTGGCTCCAGCCACGCTTAATACTGTGGCGGCTGCTGTCAAAATTGGCGGCGACATTCACGTACTCGTTGCCGGTGCTGGCGCTTCGGGTGTTGCCGACGCCGCTGGCAAGGTATCGGGCGTATCCAAGGTCCTGGTCGCTGATAACGCCGCCTACGCCCATCAGTTGCCGGAAAACATCGCTCCGCTGGTCGTTGAGCTGGCCGGTAGCTACAGCCACATTCTGGCCGCTGCTACTTCCAATGGTAAAAACATCCTGCCGCGCGTTGCTGCCTTGCTGGACGTCGACCAGATCTCCGAGATCATTTCGGTTGAGTCGGCGGACACCTTCAAGCGTCCAATCTACGCCGGTAACGCCATCGCTACCGTGCAGTCTTCGGCTTCGATCAAAGTGATCACCGTACGCGCTACCGGTTTCGATCCTGTTGCTGCTGAAGGCGGCTCGGCTGCGGTTGAAGCGGTTTCTGCAGCTCACGACGCGGGTAAATCGAGCTTTGTCGGCGAAGAGCTGGCCCAGTCTGATCGTCCGGAACTGACCGCTGCCAAGATCGTCGTTTCTGGCGGTCGTGGCATGCAGAATGGCGACAACTTCAAGCACTTGTACACGCTGGCTGACAAGCTGGGCGCCGCTGTTGGTGCTTCCCGTGCTGCAGTGGACGCAGGCTTTGTGCCGAACGATATGCAGGTCGGTCAGACCGGCAAGATCGTAGCGCCTCAGCTTTACATCGCGGTGGGTATCTCCGGCGCGATCCAGCATCTGGCGGGCATGAAAGACTCGAAAGTCATCGTGGCGATCAACAAGGACGAAGAGGCGCCTATTTTCCAGGTCGCTGATTACGGCCTCGTAGCTGACTTGTTCGAAGCCATTCCTGAGCTGGAGAAGCTGGTCTAATCCAGATGCTTCGCTTATAAGTGCTTCTATAAAGCCCCGTTCGTTTCGGCCGGTGAGCATCGCAGTCAGTGCGAGTTCATAGGGCCGGGCGAACGGGTTTTTTATTGGCTGTTTTAAAGCCTTGAAAAAGTCCTGAAGCAAAAAAGGTTTTCCCATGGTTCAGTCAAACAGGCTGCTTGCTGCGCTTGTCATCGGTTTGCTTGCAGGGCCCGGCGTCGCAATGGCGGCGGGTAAGTGTGAACGCCTGATCGTGACCGGCAGCCCGGATGCGCCGCCTTACCTGTGGCGTGATCCTCAAGACCCCAAACACTTGATGGGCGCCAGTGCTGATCTGTTCAAGCAGGCGGCGCATGAGCTTGGGATCAAGGTCGAAGTGCTGTACGCCGGGAAACGCAGTCAGGCGCTTGAAGAAGTGCGTAGCGGACGCATGGACATGTTGGTGGACGCGCCACTGAGTCAGGCCGAACTGGAAGCGCTGGACTACATCCATCCGCCGCTGATCCAGAATGAGATCATGGTCTGGACGCGTCATGATCAAACGCTGCCACTGGATACGCTGGCTGATCTGCATGGGCACACAGGTGCGGCATCCGAACGAATCCGGATGACCCAGGCGTTCGATGCAGCCGTCAAGGCGCAACTGACCCTTGAGCGCCTCCCTAATCTGACTGAAGCCTTTCAAAAATTGATGCTGGGGCAGGTGGACTACGTTCTCGCCAGTCGCTATCCGGGGATGGCGATGGTGCAGACGTTGGGCCTGACCAAGGATCTGGTGGCGCATCCACAACCGGTTGACCAGCCGGGTCTGTATCTCGCCTTGTCATTCAACTCGGCCTGCAACGATCCCTGGCTTCGCGGACAACTGGCGAAAAAGATGACAGAATCGGCCGCCTCAGGCCTGTCGGGCGAAGCAATCAAACGCAATCTGGAAACCTGGAAGGCTCAACTACTGCAGCCGGCCAGCGCCCCAAACAAGTAGGAATGTTTTTTTGTGATTTCTTTTTTGACCTGTCTAGCGACTTCTTTTGTAAAAAGACGCCCCTTATTGGCCGCCATGGCACTCGTTACCCTGGCTGGCTGCGCCAATGATCCAGCCCCCATCGAGCAGATGAAACTGACCGAAAAGGCCGTGGCCCAGGCCAAGGCCGTCGGTGCTGTCGACGATGAGCCAGAGATGCAAATGGCGGAATCGAAACTGGCTCAGGCTAGATCCGACATGACCAACGAGTCGTACAAGGCTGCACGCATGCAGGCCGAGCAGGCTGAGCTGGATGCGCGTCTGGCGGAAGCACGGGTTCTGACTGAAAAGAGCGAGGCGCAGGTCACCCAACTTAATACCCGCCTCAATCGTCTGCGCAAGCAGTTGGGGGAGGGCCAATGAACCTTGTTCCCCGTGCATTGAGCGTTTGCCTGCTGCTGGGCTCGGCCGGACTCTACGGCTGCGCAGGTCATCAGGGCAGCG
Source organism: Pseudomonas syringae group sp. J309-1 (assembly GCF_032582135.1). Taxonomy (NCBI): domain Bacteria; kingdom Pseudomonadati; phylum Pseudomonadota; class Gammaproteobacteria; order Pseudomonadales; family Pseudomonadaceae; genus Pseudomonas; species Pseudomonas syringae group sp. J309-1. The sequence continues at coordinate 68,170 of NZ_JAWHNU010000010.1, forward strand.
AACAGGCTTTGCAACAGGCCAATGCTGACTTTCAGAAGGTCAAGGAAGACAGCGATGTTCTGCGCAGTGCCCCGAAGGACGTAGTGCGGGCGGGTGAATTGCTGGGCAAGGCAGAGCGCCTGTCGAGTTATCTGGGCAGCGGCAGTGATGTGGCCCATTACGCTTATCTCAGCAGCCGATACAGTGAAATCGCCCGGGAGCACGCCAATTTGCTGCTCAACACCGAGCGTCTGGAAAAGCAGGAGATGGAGCGCCAGCGTCTTCAATTGGCGCTGCGTGAAGCCAAGCTGGCCAGTGCCCAGCAACACGGTCAGTGGCTGGAAGACCAGATTGTCAGCCTTGCTACCACACAGACCGAGCGTGGTCTGGTCATGACATTGGGCGACGTATTGTTCGATACCGGTCATGCTGAACTCAAAAGCTCGGCTAACCGGACGGTGCTCAAGGTCGTGCAATTTTTGCAGCTCAACCCCAAGCGCGTGGTTCGGATTGAAGGCTACACCGACAACGTCGGCGACAAGCAGGAAAACCTGCGTTTGTCTCAGGAGCGTGCGCAGGCAGTGGCCGACGTGCTAACGGATCTGGGCATTGATGAGAAACGCATCCATGTTCAGGGCTACGGTGATGAATATCCTGTGGAAGCCAACGCGTCTGAACGTGGGCGCGCGAAAAACCGCCGGGTCGAGATCGTTTTTTCTGATTCGAAAGGGCTGCTCGGCCCTAATCGCTGAGAAAATTTGAAAAAAATCGACGCCTGTTTTCGGGTGTCGATTTTTTTTGGCCTGAAAACCTGATGATTTGGCGTTTTTGCCTGATAAGTTTTTTAATCAGCGCGCACCGGGGCTAGCCCTGCGGGAAACTGTCCCAGTACACTTCACAACTGTTCTGGTGACAAATCGACTATCTTCCTACAAAAGCAAGTCGCCAGCGGTACCGAGGCTGCGTCATGACCAACCTTCTGCTCTACCAGAAAATCGCTCAGCAACTGGCTGAAGACATTCGTCGTGGCGTTTATCAGCCCGGCGAGCGTGTGCCATCAGTGCGCAAGATGAGTTCGCAATTGAATGTGAGTCACGCGACCGTCTTGCAGGCCTATGCGAATCTGGAGGATCAGGGGTTGATTCGCGCCCGGCCACAGTCTGGCTATTACGTGCACCAGACTCCGGCATTGACCGCGCCGACACCCGATATCGCCCGTGTTGAAAGGCCGGGATTGGTGACGCGCAGCAGCATCATTCAGCAGGTTTTGATGGAGTCGCGCCGGGAAGGGGTATTTCCTCTGGGCGCTGCGGTGCCTCACGTCGATTATCTGCCGGTGCGGGCCCTGCATCAGCAGATAGCAAAAGTGACTCGTTTTCAAAGTCCGCGAGCCTTCAGCTACATGTTCAGCCCGGGTTTCGAACCCCTGCGTCGTCAGGTTGCCATTCGTATGCGTGATGCAGGCGTAGTGGTTGATCCGGCTGATGTGGTGATCACCCATGGCTGTGTGGATGCCTTGCAGATGGCCTTAAGGGTGGTAACTCGGCCTGGTGATCTCATCGCAGCGGAATCGCCAAGTTATTACGGGCTTCTGCAACTGGCTGATCTTCTGGGGCTCAAGGTTATTGAGATTCCCAGTGACCCCCAAACGGGCATTAGTCTTGAAGCGCTGCAACTGGCCGCCAATCAGTGGTCGATCAAGGCATTGGTACTGACTTCGCGCCTGAGTAATCCTTTGGGCAGTACTATGCCCGAAGAGCGTCAGAAGCACTTGCTGCGGCTGGCCTCGGACTTCGATATTCAAGTAGTTGAAGACGATATTTATGGCGAGTTGATGTTTGAGCAGGGGCGAGCCAAGGCGTTGAAGGCTTTTGATCGTCTGGGGCGCGTTATCTATTGTTCCAGCTTCTCCAAAACCCTATCCCCCGGCGTGCGTATCGGCTGGATGATTGCGGGCAAATATCAGGCTGAAATTCAGCGCTTGCAGATATTCAGTACTCATTCGGCGTGTAGCGTCACGCAAATGGGCGTTGCCGCCTATCTGGAAAATGGCGGCTATGACCGGCATTTGCGTTTCATTCGCGTGGAATACCGGAAGAACCTAAGCGCTTTTCAGCTCGCGGTGCAGCAGTACTTTCCCGAGGGCACGCAGATGAGCCGACCGCTGGGCGGATTTATCCTGTGGGTCAGCTTGCCAGGGCGAGTCAACACTCAGGAATTGCACATCCGGGCGCTTGAGCAAGGGATCAGCATTGCGCCGGGCCTTATCTTCAGCAATACAGAACAGTTCAACCATTGCATTCGATTGAACTGTGGCATTCCGTGGAATCGTGAAGCAGAAAGAGCGCTCATGACGCTCGGAATGCTGGCCAAACAGTTATGCCAGGAAACGGTTGAGCTCTACTGAGGTCAGCTATATAGGTCCTGCAGACATAGTGTTGTCGTCTGTGGGTTGAATCTCCGTCTTGTTATTGGACGTGCAACAGGCCAGCATGTTGTTTTCTGCCTTTGCCATTTCTGCCCTATGAATGTTTTTCGTTGCGTTGCATTGTCGGTTGTCGTTCTTCTGAGTGCCTGTGATGCTCAGAAGGACGCTGCACCCAAGCCCAAGGTGACCGCCGAGGTTCAGGCGCCAGCGAAACCCGCTGTCAGCCCGCCAGTGGTTGAGGCCCCAAAGTCAGCCTCCGAGCCCGCCAAATCACAATTGCATGAGTTGGCGCCGAATGTGCCGGTGGTTCCGGTTGCGACCAGCGGTGATGCTGCGCCTGCCAGTAAGCAGAACAAGACTGAAGTAGCCAAAGCGCCTGCTGCAAAAACTGCGAAGGAAAAAAAGAGCGATGCGGCGAAACGCAAGTCGGTGGCAGAAAGTAAGAAAACACTTAAGGACACCAGTCTGAATAACGCAAAGCTTGATTTGAGTCTGCCTCCTGAGCTGGCTGAAGAGCTGCAACCTGTCGGAACGGCCAAAGCCAAGCCACGCAAGCCCATATTGCCGCCGATGTTCGGTGATAAGCGTGCGTCTGGTAATGATCCTTTCGAGCTCAATGGGCGCATCTTGAGCAATGAAATGGATTTGCAAATGCGTAACGACAGTCGCCGGGATGTGGAGGGTGCTGCTCTGGATTTCAAATTCAGGCAGTAGCACCTTGCAGTAGTACCGGGCATTTCAAACGCGCGTTTCAGCGGTTACTATCCTCACTTCAATTTTTTCTGTCAGGGTGCTGGTCATGGACTGCCGCTCAGGCTGTGGTGCTTGCTGCATCGCGCCTTCTATCACATCTCCCATTCCAGGCATGCCGGACGGCAAGCCTGCAGGCGAACGCTGCCTGCATCTCTCGCTCGACATGCTGTGCGCTATCTTTGGTCAGCCGGACCGCCCTGCGGTGTGTAGCCAGTTCAAGGCGGCTCAGGATGTCTGTGGCGTTGACCAGGCTGATGCGATCCGTCTGATTACCTGGTGGGAGGAAGCCACAGCAGTTGCTTGAGTTGATTGATCTGTGCCGTAAAACAGAATTGATTCGCTGGAACTTCAACAATAAGGAATACAACAATGAGTTCGCTGCATCGAATGGCTGTTGTCTGTGGGTTGACTGTTCTCGTGGCCGCTGGTGCTCAGGCTGATGACTGGAAAGTTGCGAAGGACGAGGCCGGTATCAAGGTTTCGCTGAGCGAAGTGCCTGGTTCTCAGTACAAGGCTTATCGCGGTGAGACGGTCATCAACGCGAGCGTCGCGAAGTTGCGCAGTCTGCAGGAAGATGTTGCAGGTGCCTGCGCCTGGATTCACGAATGCAAGTCGCAGAAGGTACTCAAGCATGAGGGTAATCAGGCCTGGACATACACTCAGATCAATACACCCTGGCCGGTGACGCCTCGTGATTCTGTATTGCTGGTGACGACGGAAGGGGGCGCTGACGGCAGTCTGACCCGTAAACTTCAGGAAGTACCCACCTACATTCCCGAAGAAAAAGGCTTTGTACGGGTGTCGCAAGTCGACGGCTTCTGGAAGTTCGTGCCGCAAGGACCGAACAAGACGCAGGTGACCTATCAGGTGCACACCGAGCCGGGCGGCAGCGTGCCTTCATGGCTGGCCAACAAGTTCGTGGTGGAGGCGCCGTTCAATACGTTGAAGGCGTTGCGGGAAAGGGCTGAGAAGTAGGCTTCCCTCCCTTTTTTGTAGGAGCGCACGAGCATCGCGGGGCTAACGCTAAAGCGGCCTCGCGGTGCTCGTGCGCTCTCATCAAAAAACATAACTTACTGAATTGAAATGCTTTTTCCCTGTAGGAGCGCGCTTGCCCGCGATCGCGTTAGTACAGGCAATATATGCATCGACAGACAGACTGAATCGCGGGCAAGCGCGCTCCTACAGGTCTCCGTTTTCTACGCGACAGCGTGGTGTCAAGGACACCGGGTCAACTCCTGCTGGGACGGCGGAACAAAAAAGGGCTGCCATTGGCAGCCCTTTTCAGTTGCAGCATGAAGCTTACTTGCGATCTTCCAGTGGCACGATATCGCGAGACACGTAGCCGGTGTACAGCTGGCGTGGACGGCCAATCTTGTACGGGCTGGAGAGCATTTCCTTCCAGTGGGAGATCCAGCCGACAGTCCGCGCCAGAGCGAAGATTACGGTGAACATACTGGTCGGAATGCCAATTGCCTTGAGGATGATGCCCGAATAGAAGTCGACGTTCGGGTATAGCGAGCGCTCGATGAAGTAAGGATCGGTCAGGGCGATCTCTTCCAGGCGCATGGCGAGCTCAAGTTGCGGATCATTGGTAATGCCCAGCTCCTTGAGAACTTCGTCGCAGGTCTGCTTCATCACGGTCGCGCGCGGGTCACGGTTCTTGTAAACCCGGTGACCGAAGCCCATCAGCTTGAACGGATCGTTCTTGTCCTTGGCCTTGGCGATGAACTTGTCGATGTTCGACACATCACCAATTTCATCGAGCATGGACAACACGGCTTCGTTTGCGCCGCCATGTGCCGGGCCCCAGAGCGCGGCAATGCCGGCTGCTATGCAAGCGAACGGGTTGGCGCCCGAAGAGCCCGCCATACGTACTGTGGACGTCGAGGCGTTCTGTTCGTGGTCGGCGTGCAGGATGAAAATCTTGTCCATGGCCTTGGCCAGCACCGGGCTGATCGGTTTGATCTCGCACGGTGTGTTGAACATCATGTGCAGGAAGTTCTCGGCGTAGCTCAGGTCGTTGCGTGGGTACATCATGGGTTGGCCCATGGAGTACTTGTAAACCATTGCTGCCAGCGTCGGCATCTTGGCGACCAGACGGATGGCCGAGATTTCACGGTGCTGTGGATTATTGATGTCCAGAGAGTCGTGATAGAACGCCGAGAGGGCACCCACCACACCACACATCACCGCCATCGGGTGAGCGTCGCGGCGGAAGCCGTTGAAAAAGGTCTTGAGCTGTTCGTGAACCATGGTGTGGTTTTTCACGACAACAACGAACTGGGCTTTCTGCTCGGCGGTTGGCAGCTCGCCGTTCAGTAGCAGATAGCACGTTTCCAGGTAGTCCGATTGCTCGGCCAGTTGTTCGATCGGATAGCCGCGGTGCAGCAGGATCCCGTTGTCACCATCAATGTAGGTGATCTTCGACTCGCAAGAGGCGGTCGACATGAAGCCTGGGTCGAATGTGAAGCGGCCGGTGGCTGTGAGACCACGTACGTCGATAACGTCGGGGCCTACGGTGCCGGTGAGAATGGGCAGCTCGACGGGGGCTGCGCCCTCGATGATCAACTGCGCTTTATTATCAGCCATGTGGCCTCCTGTTTATGCTTCAAATCATCAGACGGCCCCCCACGCAGGGCCCGCACCACTATAGTTAGATAAAATCTAAAGTCAATTTGCCTAAAGTCGTGTTCCAGAAGGCTTTCAGGCTTGATTTACCCTGCGACATTCTGTCACTTACGCTTTTTATCCGGCCAGCGCAATCACCTATTTGAGGGCCCTCTCTGCGTTGTCATTAGTAACCTAACTGTCTATACTCGGCGTCCGACCGCCAGGGGCTTTAGGGCCTGTATACCGGAGGTCGTCACTCCCTGGGTGGTGGGTACCTGACCAGTGCACTTCCCAATAATTTGCCCTGATAGTTAGGGGCTCTTCAAGTGTGAAATAAAGCCGTGAAAAGCCAACGACCTGTAAACCTAGACCTAAGGACCATCAAACTCCCAGTCACTGCTTACACGTCCATTCTTCACCGTGTCTCCGGAGTCATTCTCTTTGTCGGCCTCGTCATCATGCTGTATGCATTGGACAAGTCGCTGAGTTCCGAAGAAGGTTTCGGTGAAGTTAAAGCGTATCTGACCAGTCCGCTGGCCAAGCTTGTGATCTGGGCTCTGCTGTCCGCCCTGCTTTATCACCTGGTAGCGGGCATCCGCCACCTGATCATGGATGCGGGCATTGGCGAGACGCTGGAAGGCGGCAAGCTGGGCTCCAAAATCGTTATCGCCGTATCCGTGGTGGTAATCGTTCTGGCGGGAGTATGGATATGGTAACCAACGTCACTAACCTGTCGCGTTCGGGCCTCTATGACTGGATGGCGCAGCGCGTATCTGCGGTCGTGCTCGCGGCTTATTTCATATTCCTGATCGGATATCTGGTCGCGCATCCGGGCATCGATTATGCCCAGTGGCACGGTCTGTTCTCCCACACTGCAATGCGCATCTTCAGCCTGTTGGCCCTCGTTGCTCTGGGCGCTCACGCCTGGGTCGGCATGTGGACCATCGCAACTGACTACCTGACGCCGATGGCGCTGGGCAAGTCGGCGACGGTTGTGCGTTTCCTTTTCCAGGCAGTCTGCGGCGTTGCGATGTTCGCTTACTTCGTCTGGGGTGTGCAGATTCTTTGGGGTATCTGATCCATGGCTAACATAAATACACTTTCATTCGACGCCATCATTATTGGTGGCGGCGGTGCAGGCATGCGCGCTGCCTTGCAGCTGGCTCAGGGCGGCCACAAGACCGCCGTAGTCACCAAGGTTTTCCCGACTCGTTCGCATACTGTTTCTGCTCAGGGTGGTATCACCTGCGCAATCGCCTCTGCCGATCCAAACGATGACTGGCGCTGGCACATGTACGATACCGTCAAGGGTTCCGACTACATCGGTGACCAGGACGCTATCGAATACATGTGTCAGGAAGGCCCGGCTGCAGTTTATGAGCTGGACCACATGGGCATGCCGTTCTCGCGCACCGAGCAGGGCCGTATCTACCAGCGTCCGTTTGGTGGTCAGTCGAAGGATTTCGGCAAGGGCGGTCAGGCTGCGCGTACGTGCGCGGCGTCCGACCGTACGGGTCACGCCCTGCTGCACACCCTCTATCAGGGCAACCTGAAAGCAGGCACCACCTTTCTGAACGAGTATTACGCAGTTGATCTGGTGAAGAATCAGGACGGCGCGTTCGTGGGTGTGATTGCGATCTGCATCGAAACCGGCGAAACCATGTACATCCGCGCCAAGGCGACTGTATTGGCCACCGGCGGCGCTGGCCGTATCTATTCCTCTACCACCAATGCCCTCATCAATACCGGTGACGGCGTCGGCATGGCACTGCGTGCCGGTGTTCCTGTTCAGGACATCGAAATGTGGCAGTTCCACCCAACCGGCATTGCTGGCGCAGGTGTACTGGTCACAGAAGGTTGCCGCGGTGAAGGCGGATACCTGATCAACAAGCACGGTGAGCGTTTCATGGAGCGCTATGCGCCGAACGCGAAAGACCTTGCTGGTCGTGACGTTGTTGCGCGCTCAATGGTCAAGGAAATCATCGCGGGTAATGGCTGTGGTCCTGATGGCGATCACGTGATGTTGAAGCTTGATCACCTGGGCGAAGAAGTGCTGCACAGCCGTCTGCCAGGTATCTGTGAGCTGTCGAAGACATTTGCGCACGTGGATCCGGTCGTTGCTCCTGTACCTGTTGTGCCTACCTGCCACTACATGATGGGTGGTGTTGCCACCAACATTCATGGTCAGGCCATGACCCAGGATGCTGACGGCAACGATCAGATTCTTCCCGGGCTGTTCGCTGTAGGTGAAGTGGCGTGCGTATCTGTGCACGGTGCCAACCGTCTGGGTGGTAACTCGCTGCTCGACCTCGTGGTATTTGGTCGTGCTGCCGGCCTGCACCTTGAGAAAGTGCTGACCGAAGGCATTGAATATGCTGACGCTAGCGAAACCGATATCGATGCCGCGCTGAGCCGTCTCAATGGCCTCAACGAGCGTACCGAAGGCGAAGACGTCGCTACTCTGCGTCGCGAGCTGCAAAGCTGCATGCAGAACTACTTCGGCGTGTTCCGTACCGGCGAATACATGCAGAAAGGTATCGCTCAGCTGGCGGATCTGCGCGTTCGTATTGGCAATGTCAAGATCAACGACAAGTCCCAGGGCTTCAACACGGCGCGTATCGAAGCGCTCGAGTTGCAGAACCTGCTGGAAGTTGCTGAAGCTACTGCAGTTGCTGCAGAAGTGCGTAAAGAGTCCCGCGGTGCTCATGCTCGCGAAGACTATGAAGATCGTGACGATGAAAACTGGCTGTGCCACACCCTGTACTTCCCTGGCGAGAAGCGGGTTGCCAAACGTGCAGTCAACTTTGCGCCGAAGACAGTACCGGCGTTTGAACCGAAAATTCGGACTTACTAAAGGTGGCCGCTATGTTGAAAGTCGAAGTTTATCGCTATAACCCCGACAGCGACTCTGCGCCTAAAACCCAGGTGTTCGACGTTGATACCGGTGGTAAAGACTTGATGGTGCTGGATGTATTGGCCCTGATCAAGGAACAGGACGAAGGGTTCTCTTACCGTCGTTCGTGCCGTGAAGGTGTTTGCGGCTCCGACGGTATGAATATCAACGGCAAGAACGGCCTGGCGTGCATCACGCCGCTGTCCGCCGTGGTCAAGGGCAACAAGCTGGTGGTGCGTCCACTGCCTGGTTTGCCTGTGATACGTGACCTGGTTGTTGATATGAGCATCTTCTACAAGCAGTACGAGAAGGTTAAGCCATATCTGTTGAACGATACCCCGGCTCCGGCCATCGAACGTCTTCAGACTCCTGAAGAGCGTGAGAAGCTGGATGGTCTGTACGAGTGCATTCTGTGCGCTTGCTGCTCGACTTCCTGCCCGTCCTTCTGGTGGAACCCGGACAAGTTCCTCGGTCCAGCTGCACTGCTGCAAGCCTATCGTTTCCTGGCTGACAGCCGTGACAACAAGACCGCCGAGCGTCTGGCTTCGCTGGATGACCCGTTCAGCGTATTCCGCTGCCGCGGGATCATGAATTGCGTCAACGTTTGTCCGAAGGGTCTTAACCCAACCAAGGCTATCGGTCACGTGCGCAACATGCTTCTGCAAAACGGCGTCTGATTTGACTGTTACATCGTAATGCCGTAATACCCGTAACCGCTGCGGCGCAGGCTTCAACCGGCGCCGTAGTTTTAACCTGAGCAGCAGCGAGTAACGCTGCGGCTCTTATTTTGAAGAAATAAGACCAGCAGGGGCATCCGGGCTGGTACCCGGACTATCTGCGTGATCCTAAGTGGCTTGATACAGTCGCTGCACATGACTATCTCAGGTTTGCTGTGGTGTCTTCGCCGGTGGTGTCCCCTTACCGAGGGTGACCAAGCATGCAAGAAAGCGTGATGCAGCGCATGTGGAACAGTGCCCACCTTTCCGGTGGTAACGCTGCCTATGTGGAAGAGCTCTATGAGCTCTACCTGCACGACCCTAACGCTGTGCCAGAGGAATGGCGCACCTACTTTCAGAAGTTGCCCGCTGACGGCAACTCTGCCACCGATGTATCGCACTCGACGATTCGCGATCATTTCGTGTTGCTGGCGAAAAACCAGCGCCGCGCCCAACCGGTATCCGCCGGTAGCGTGAGCAGCGAGCATGAAAAGAAGCAGGTCGAAGTATTGCGGCTCATCCAGGCTTACCGTATGCGTGGCCATCAGGCTGCCCAGCTCGACCCGCTGGGGCTGTGGCAGCGTACGGCGCCAGCTGACCTGTCGATCAATCACTATGGATTGACCAACGCTGACCTGGATACCACTTTCCGTGCCGGTGACTTGTTCATTGGCAAAGAGGAAGCGAGCCTACGTGAAATCCAGGACGCCCTACATAAGACATATTGCCGCACCATCGGCGCCGAATTCACTCACATCGTGGATTCCGAGCAGCGCAACTGGTTCATGCAGCGTCTTGAGAGTGTCCGTGGCCGTCCTGCTTTCTCTGCCGAAATTCAGAGCCATCTGCTCGAGCGCGTTACCGCGGCAGAGGGTCTTGAGAAGTATCTGGGCACCAAGTATCCGGGCACCAAGCGCTTCGGTCTGGAAGGTGGCGAGAGCCTGATCCCGATGCTGGACGAGTTGATCCAGCGTTCTGGTTCTTATGGCACCAAGGAAATCGTTATCGGTATGGCCCACCGTGGCCGTCTGAACGTGCTGGTCAATACCTTCGGCAAAAACCCGCGCGAGTTGTTCGACGAGTTCGAAGGCAAGAAGAAAGTCGAGCTGGGTTCCGGTGACGTTAAATACCACCAGGGCTTCTCCTCAAACGTAATGACCACTGGCGGCGAAGTTCACCTCGCCATGGCGTTCAACCCGTCTCACCTGGAGATCGTCTCTCCGGTGGTTGAAGGTTCGGTTCGCGCCCGTCAGGATCGTCGTAACGATCCGAACGGTGACAAGGTTCTGCCAATTTCCCTCCACGGTGATGCTGCTTTTGCAGGGCAGGGCGTGGTCATGGAAACCTTCCAGATGTCGCAGACTCGCGGCTTCAAGACGGGCGGCACGATCCACATTGTCATCAACAACCAGGTGGGTTTCACCATCAGCAACCCGCTGGACTCGCGTTCCACCGAGTACGCCACCGACGTTGCCAAGATGATTCAGGCGCCGATTCTCCATGTGAATGGTGATGACCCTGAAGCCGTCGTTTTCGTGACCCAACTGGCTATCGACTACCGCATGCAGTTCAAGCGTGACGTGGTTATCGATCTGGTCTGCTACCGTCGTCGCGGTCACAACGAAGCGGATGAGCCGAGCGGCACTCAGCCTCTGATGTACCAGCAAATCACCAAGCAGCGCACCACGCGTGAGCTGTATGCCGAAAGCCTGATCAAGGCCGGCGTTCTGGACGAGGCTCGCGTACAGGCCAAGATCGACGACTACCGCAACGCGCTGGACAACGGTCTGCATGTTGTGAAAAGTCTGGTCAAAGAGCCAAACAAAGAGCTGTTCGTGGACTGGCGTCCGTATCTGGGTCACGCCTGGACTGCACGTCACGACACCCGCTTTGACCTCAAGACCCTGCAGGAACTGTCAGCCAAGCTGATGGAGCTGCCAGAAGGTTTTGTGGTTCAGCGTCAGGTTCAGAAAATCTACGAAGACCGTCAGAAGATGCAAGCTGGCGGCCTGCCGATCAACTGGGGTTACGCCGAAACCATGGCGTACGCAACCCTGGCGTTCGAAGGTCACCCGATCCGCATGACGGGTCAGGACATCGGCCGCGGTACGTTCTCGCACCGTCACGCTGTGTTGCACAATCAGAAAGACGCCGGGACTTACATCCCGCTGCAGAATCTGTATGCCGGTCAGCCACGTTTCGATCTGTATGACTCCTTCCTCTCGGAAGAAGCCGTGCTGGCATTCGAATACGGCTACTCGACGACTCAGCCAGATGCGCTGGTTATCTGGGAAGCCCAGTTCGGCGATTTCGCCAACGGTGCGCAAGTGGTTATCGACCAGTTCATCACCAGCGGCGAGCACAAGTGGGGCCGTCTGTGCGGTCTGACCATGTTGCTGCCTCACGGTTATGAAGGGCAGGGGCCAGAGCACTCGTCGGCACGTCTTGAGCGTTACCTGCAGGGTTGTGCCGAGCACAACATTCAGGTGTGCGTACCGACTACACCGGCGCAGATCTACCACTTGCTGCGCCGTCAGGTCATCCGTCCGCTGCGTAAGCCGCTGATCGTCCTGACGCCAAAGTCGTTGCTGCGTCACAAGCTGGCCGTTTCTACCCTGGAAGATCTCGCCGAAGGTTCGTTCCAGACCGTGATCCCGGAAATCGACACCCTCGATGCCGCCAAGGTGACCCGTCTGGTGCTGTGCGGCGGTAAGGTTTACTACGACCTGCTGGAAAAACGCCGTGCCGAAGGCCGCGAAGATATCGCCATCGTGCGTATCGAGCAGCTGTACCCGTTCCCGGAAGACGACCTGATGGAGGCGATTGCGCCTTACACCAACCTGCAGAATGTAGTGTGGTGCCAGGAAGAACCGATGAACCAGGGTGCGTGGTATAGCAGCCAGCACCACTTGCGTCGCAGCGTTGGCAATCACAACCGCAACCTCGTCCTCGAGTATGCCGGTCGTGACGCCTCTGCAGCGCCTGCATGTGGTTACGCTTCGATGCACGCCGAGCAGCAGGAAAAACTGCTGCAAGATGCCTTCACTGTTTAACGCCTTCGCGCATTAGAAACCGAATTAAGGAATTACAGATAATGGCTATCGAGATCAAAGCCCCCTCTTTCCCGGAATCAGTTGCCGACGGCACCATTTCCAAGTGGCACAAACAGCCGGGCGAAGCGGTAAAACGTGACGAGCTGCTGGTTGACATCGAGACTGACAAAGTTGTCCTCGAAGTACTGGCTGAAGCTGACGGCGTGCTGGCATCGATCGTGAAAGGCGAGGGCGAAATCGTCCTCTCCAACGAGCTGATCGCAACTCTGGACGGTGGCGCTACTGCATCTGCTGCTCCGGCTGCCGCTGCTGCACCTGCTGCTGCTCCGGCTCAAGCAGCTGCCCCGGCCGCTGCTCCAGCTGCTGGCGACGAAGATTCGGTTGCTGCTCCTGCTGCTCGCAAACTGGCTGAAGAAAACGGCATCAACCTCGCCAGCGTCAAAGGCACTGGTAAAGACGGCCGTGTGACCAAGGAAGACGTGGTTGCTGCTGTTGAAGCCAAGAAGTCCGCGCCTGCTGCTGCACCTGCCGCCAAGCCAGCCGCTGCCGCTGCTCCAGTCGTCGCTGCTGGCGACCGCACCGAGAAGCGCGTACCGATGACTCGCGTACGTGCCACCGTTGCCAAGCGTCTGGTTGAAGCTCAATCGAACATGGCGATGCTGACCACTTTCAACGAAGTCGACATGACTGAAGTCATGGCGCTGCGCTCGAAGTACAAGGACCTGTTCGAGAAGTCCAACAATGGCGTACGCCTGGGCTTCATGTCGTTCTTCGTCAAGGCTACTACCGAAGCGCTGAAACGCTTCCCGGCAGTCAACGCATCGATCGACGGTTCCGACATCGTTTATCACGGCTATGCCGACGTCGGTGTTGCGGTTTCCAGCGACCGTGGTCTGGTGGTTCCGGTTCTGCGTAACGCAGAGCAGATGAGCCTGGCTGAAATCGAAGGCGGCATCGCTACCTTCGGCAAGAAAGCCCGTGACGGTAAGCTGTCCATCGACGAAATGACCGGTGGTACCTTCACCATCACTAACGGTGGTACTTTTGGTTCGATGATGTCGACGCCGATCGTCAACCCGCCACAAGCGGCCATTCTGGGCATGCACAACATCATTCAGCGCCCGATGGCGGTCAATGGTCAGGTTGTGATTCGTCCAATGATGTACCTGGCTCTGTCCTACGATCACCGTTTGATCGATGGTAAAGAAGCTGTGACGTTCCTGGTGACCATCAAGAACCTGCTGGAAGATCCAGCTCGTCTGCTGCTGGATATCTGATTCACGACAGCTGCAAGCCGCAAGCGTCAAGCTGCAAGTAAAAGCAGTTTGGCGCTGAAGCTTTGGCCGTCGCTACATCCTAATGAACAGGTTGCAACGCTCGTCTGTAATACATCACAGGCCAGCTTGCAGCCTGTAGCTTAAAGCTCGCAGCTAAAGAGGAACTCTTTGTTATGTCCCAGAAATTCGACGTGGTAGTGATTGGCGCAGGCCCTGGCGGTTATGTTGCCGCCATCAAGGCTGCGCAACTTGGTCTCAAGACTGCCTGCATCGAGAAGTATCAGGACAAGGAGGGCAAGCTGGCCCTTGGCGGTACTTGCCTGAACGTGGGTTGCATTCCGTCCAAGGCGCTGCTGGACAGCTCCTGGAAGTTCTATGAAGCCAAAAATGGCTTCTCGATCCATGGTATTTCGACTTCCGAAGTCAGCATGGACGTGCCGGCCATGGTTGGCCGCAAAGCCAACATCGTCAAAGGCCTGACCGGCGGCGTTGCCAGCCTGTTCAAAGCCAATGGCGTGACCACTCTGCAAGGCCACGGCAAACTGCTGGCCGGCAAGAAAGTCGAGCTGACCGCTGCTGATGGCACTGTTGAAATCATCGAAGCGGATCACGTGATCCTGGCTTCCGGTTCGCGTCCGATTGACATTCCACCGGCTCCGGTCGATCAGAAAGTCATCGTTGATTCGACTGGCGCTCTGGAATTCCAACAGGTTCCACAACGTCTGGGCGTGATCGGCGCTGGCGTTATCGGCCTGGAACTGGGTTCCGTATGGGCTCGTCTGGGGGCTCAGGTTACTGTTCTGGAAGCGCTGGAGAAATTCATCCCTGCCGCTGACGAAGCTGTTTCCAAAGAAGCCCTGAAGACCTTCACCAAGCAAGGCCTGGACATCAAGCTGGGCGCTCGCGTCACCGGTTCGAAAGTCGAAGGCGAAGAAGTTGTGGTCAGCTACACCGACGCAGCGGGCGAGCAGTCGATCACTTTCGACCGCCTGATCGTGGCCGTTGGTCGTCGTCCTGTGACGACTGATCTGCTCGCTTCCGACAGCGGCGTGGACCTGGATGAGCGTGGTTTCATCTACGTTGATGACTACTGCACCACCAGCGTTCCTGGCGTTTACGCCATCGGCGACGTGGTTCGTGGTCTGATGCTGGCCCACAAGGCTTCTGAAGAGGGCATCATGGTTGTCGAGCGCATCAAGGGCCATAAGGCTCAGATGAACTACAATCTGATTCCTTCGGTCATCTATACGCACCCGGAAATCGCATGGGTGGGTAAAACCGAACAGACCTTGAAGAGCGAAGGCGTTGAAGTTAACGTCGGCACCTTCCCGTTCGCAGCCAGCGGCCGTGCCATGGCAGCCAACGACACGGGCGGCTTCGTCAAGATCATTGCCGACGCCAAGACTGACCGTGTTCTGGGCGTTCACGTTATTGGTCCTAGCGCTGCCGAGCTGGTACAGCAGGGCGCGATCGCGATGGAATTCGGCAGCAGTGCCGAAGACATCGGCATGATGGTCTTCTCCCATCCGACGCTTTCCGAAGCATTGCATGAAGCTGCTCTGGCCGTGAATGGCGGTGCCATCCACATCCAGAACCGCAAGAAGCGTTAAGACAACAAGAGAAACCACGACGGACTGCCCGTCGTGAGCCTTGCGAGCAAGACTCACCGCGGAATGTCCGCCGGACTCGACCTCCGGACTCTCCCTGAAGGGATTGCCCGGGGTATCGGTCACAGGTGGTGCGGCACGCCAGACGTGCAGCACCGAATGCGCAGTACCTAACGAAGACGGTAATAAGCATGAATCTTCACGAGTATCAGGGTAAGCAGCTGTTCGCTGAGTACGGTCTGCCAGTATCCAAAGGCTACGCAGTAGACACCCCGGAAGCAGCAGCAGAAGCTTGCGATAAAATTGGCGGGACCGAGTGGGTTGTCAAAGCCCAGGTTCACGCGGGTGGTCGCGGTAAAGCGGGCGGCGTAAAGCTGGTTCGCAGCAAAGAAGACGCTGCAGCGTTCGCCCAGCAATGGTTGGGCAAGCGTCTGGTAACTTACCAGACTGACGCCAACGGTCAGCCAGTGACCAAGATCCTGGTTGAATCCTGCACCGACATCGCTAAAGAGCTGTATCTCGGCGCTGTAGTGGATCGTTCCAGCCGTCGTATCGTGTTCATGGCTTCCACCGAAGGTGGCGTGGACATCGAGAAGATCGCTCACGACACTCCTGAGAAAATCCTCAAGGCCACGATCGATCCACTGGTTGGCGCTCAGCCATTCCAGGGTCGCGATCTGGCATTCCAGCTGGGTCTGGAAGGCAAGCAGGTTTCCCAGTTCGCCAAGATCTTCACCGGTCTGGCCAAGCTGTTCCAGGACCACGATCTGGCCCTGCTGGAAGTGAACCCGCTGGTCATCAAGGCTGACGGCGATCTGCACTGCCTCGACGCCAAGATCAACATCGACGCCAACGCCATGTACCGTCAGCCAAAGCTGAAGGCTTTCCACGATCCATCGCAAGATGATCCGCGCGAAGCCCACGCTGCCAAGTTCGAACTGAACTACGTGGCACTGGAAGGTAACATCGGCTGCATGGTCAACGGTGCTGGCCTGGCCATGGGTACCATGGACATCGTCAACCTGCATGGCGGCAAGCCAGCCAACTTCCTCGACGTAGGCGGTGGTGCAACCAAGGAACGCGTTACCGAAGCGTTCAAGATCATTCTGTCCGACACCAACGTCGCTGCAGTTCTGGTCAACATCTTCGGCGGCATCGTTCGTTGCGACATGATTGCCGAAGGCATCATCGGTGCAGTGAAAGAAGTCGGCGTGAAAATCCCGGTTGTTGTTCGCCTTGAAGGTAACAACGCTGAACTGGGCGCTAAAGTACTGGCAGAAAGCGGTTTGAACATCATCGCGGCTACCAGCCTGACCGACGCTGCTCAACAAGTTGTCAAAGCTGCGGAGGGCAAGTAATGAGCGTCCTGATCAATAAAGACACCAAAGTAATCTGCCAGGGCTTCACTGGTTCGCAGGGTACTTTCCACTCCGAGCAAGCCATTGCCTACGGCACCAAAATGGTTGGCGGCGTGACTCCAGGCAAAGGTGGCACTACTCACCTGAACCTGCCAGTGTTCAACACTGTGCAAGAAGCAGTAGACAAAACCGGCGCAACTGCTTCGGTTATCTACGTTCCAGCACCGTTCTGCAAGGACTCCATCCTTGAAGCAGCGTTCGGCGGCATCAAGCTGATCGTCTGCATCACCGAAGGCATTCCGACCATCGACATGCTGGAAGCCAAGGTCAAGTGTGACGAGCTGGGTGTGGTCCTGATCGGTCCAAACTGCCCAGGCGTTATCACTCCGGGCGAGTGTAAGATCGGCATCATGCCAGGTCACATTCACTTGCCAGGCAAAGTAGGCATCGTGTCGCGTTCCGGCACCCTGACTTACGAAGCTGTTAAGCAGACCACTGACGCCGGTTTCGGTCAGTCGACCTGTGTTGGTATCGGTGGTGACCCGATCCCTGGCTCCAACTTCATCGACATCCTGAAGCTGTTCCAGGAAGACCCGAAGACCGAAGCGATCGTGATGATCGGTGAGATCGGCGGTTCGGCTGAAGAAGAAGCGGCTGCCTACATCAAGGCACACGTGACCAAGCCGGTTGTTTCCTACATCGCTGGTGTGACTGCTCCTCCGGGCAAGCGCATGGGCCATGCTGGCGCAATCATTTCTGGCGGCAAAGGCACTGCAGACGAGAAATTCGCTGCGCTGCAAGACGCAGGTGTTAAAACCGTGCGTTCGCTGGCAGATATCGGCAAGGCTTTGGCTGAGCTGACTGGTTGGGAAGTCAAAAAATAAGCATCTGCTTATTTGATTGACCGACTACACAAAGGCCACCTTCGGGTGGCCTTTGTGCGTTGTGGAGTGGGTGATATATCTTCTCGTATTTGGATTGTGGGCATATCTGGTATTCGGTAACTGCTTGTATTGGTTGCGCTTTTACAGCGCCTCACTTTTGAAAGGAGCCCAAAAGTAAGCAAAAGGCTCTTGCCCCACCACTTGGCACCTCGCTGGTGCTCGGTGTACCCGCCCGCAGATCCTGAACCGTGGGCCGCCGCAACGGGCCATCCATGGCCCAATGCGGCTAACCCGGCGTCCTGCCGGGTTGCCCACGGTTCAGAATCTGCGTTCGGCCAGCGTGGTTTAACGGGGCGCCCAAGATCAAAATCAAAAGCGCGGCGGCCTGACAGCCGACCTGATTTGTGAACTTACCGATTTTCTGTAGGAGCTGCCGAAGGCTGCGAAGCGGTTTGCCAGACGTCGAATGCGTTGGTTGTGGTGACGTCTCGCGAACTCGCTCCTACCGGTCCGAGGCGATCCCTCTGTTTTCGTTTCGCTCTGCTTTTGATCTGCTCTGCTTTTGATTTTGATCTTAAGCGCCCCGTTAAACCACGCCGGCCGGAATTCGACATTGCTGTGTGGGGTAAACCGGCAGGGATGCCGGTTTAGCCGCCTCAGGCCATGGATGGCCGGTGGCGGCGGCCCCACGCAGCAATGTCGGATTACGGGTATGCCGAGCGCCAGCGAGGGACCCAGTGGTGGGGCAAGAGCGTTTTGCTTACTTTTGCGCTCTATCAAAAGTGAGGCGCCGTAAGGGCGCAACCAATATCAGCCATAACGCTGCAACGGATATGTACACAAAATCCCGACATGGAAATTGATGTCGACACTTCGACCCCCAACCGTGCGTTCATCGGCCGCTTCGCCCTCTATTAGTGCAATAAACACGCAAATTGGTTAGGCTAGCCGCCATTTTGTGCATCGCGGGTCTCACAAGGAGCCGCCGCACAGCGGCTCGTCCTAAAAGGACCGGCATGAATTTCCCCCACTCAACGGGAAGTCGCCCTCCAATTCCGATTCTGAAGTGTGGTTTTCTCAATGAAAGTGTTGAAAGGTCAGGACATCCTGGCACTGGGTTTCATGACGTTTGCCCTGTTCGTAGGGGCTGGCAACATCATCTTCCCACCCATCGTAGGCCTGCAGGCCGGGCCGAATGTGTGGATGGCCGCGTTAGGCTTTCTGGTCACGGCAGTCGGTCTGCCCGTCGTCACCGTCATCGCGCTGGCCAAGGTCGGTGGCGCAATGGATGCGCTCAGTAGCCCCATCGGCAAGGTCGCTGGCAGTATCCTCGCCGCAGTTTGCTATCTGTCTGTAGGGCCACTGTTCGCCACACCGCGCACGGCGACTGTATCGTTCGAAGTCGGGCTTGCGTCGCTGACTGGAGACAGTGCCACAGCGTTGTTTCTCTACAGCCTCGTGTATTTCCTGATTGTGCTGTGGGTGTCGTTTTACCCAGGTCGATTGCTGGACACAGTAGGGCGCTTCCTTGCACCGCTCAAAATAATCGCGTTGGCGGTGCTTGGGATTGCAGCTTTCGCACTGCCCGCAGGAGACATCGGTGTCGCTGAGCCCGCCTATGTCGCAGCACCGTTTTCCCAAGGCTTTATCAATGGCTACCTGACCATGGATACCCTGGGTGCACTGGTGTTCGGCATTGTCATCGTCAACGCCATTCGCTCAAGAGGCGTCGAGTCGCCACGTCTGATTACCCGTTACGCGATCATTGCCGGTTTGATTGCCGGGGTAGGGCTGGCACTGGTTTACATCAGTCTGTTCCGTCTGGGTTCTGGCAGCCATGCCGTTGCAGCAGGAGCGAGTAACGGCGCGGCGGTGTTGCATGCCTACGTGCAGCATACCTTCGGTTCGCTGGGGAGCGGTTTCCTTGCGGTGCTTATCTCGCTGGCCTGTCTGGTCACCGCCGTGGGCCTGACGTGCGCCTGTGCCGAGTATTTCGCCAAGGTACTGCCATTGTCGTACAAAACCCTGGTGATAATTCTGGCAGCGTTCTCGTTGCTGGTTTCCAATCTGGGTCTGACCAAACTGATTCTGTTCTCGATTCCGGTACTGACGGCGATCTATCCGCCCTGCATCGTTCTGGTCGCGCTGAGTTTCTGCAAAAACTTCTGGTATTCCCAGGCTCGTATCGTTGCGCCGGTGATGTTGGTGGCGTTTGTGTTCGGTCTGATTGATGCGATCAAAGGCGCCGGTTTCAAAGATTACCTGCCTCATGCCTTGAGCAACTTGCCCCTTAGCGATCAGGGGTTGGCCTGGCTGATCCCGGCCGTCATTGTTCTGTGCGTAGCATTTGTCTGCGACCGGATTATCGGCAAGCGCAACGAGGCGTTGGCCTGATGTTTAATGGCGTGTGATAAACGTTCAGAAAAATATCGACCGGCGAGTGTATTAAACTCGTAACTAATAAAGCCCGCTCATGGCGGGCTTTATTATATGAAAAGTCGGGGAAACTTTTCGGCTTACTTGGTAGTCGCTGGATCTTGAGTCGTCTTGCCAGCTTCCTGGGCGCGCTGTGCGTCCGCCTCGGCATTCTTCTGAGCGGCTTCCTGACTTTCTTTAGCCGCGTCGTTCACTTTGTCCTGAGCCTTTTGCATCGACTCCTGAGATTCTTGAGCGGCTTTGTTCGCATCTTGTTGAGTGTTCTCGGATTTCTTGTCGCAAGCGGCAAGGCCCAAGGTGGCAGAGAGCATCAAGGCATAAGCTAAAGTATTGCGCATGGGGTGTTTCTCCTTATTGAATATCTACGAGCCTAAGAGCCTTGCGGATTAAGTTAAGTTCCAACTCTTTTTTCGCGAGTTGGATGTGTATGCCAGGCGCACAATCACGCGGGCTGCGGGATATCACATTAACTTTGATGAAAATATGAAAGAGGTTGTGAGCCTGACGGGTGAAAGCCCCGTGTTTGAGCGTGTCAGCGTTTTTTCTTTCTGGATTGGCCACTGTCAGGCGTCTGTATTGCTGTTAATCGGTGTGTACACAAATGGCATCACGCGGGCGCTGGCTTATTCCGAGAAAATCATAGGTGGGCCGATGCTGGGGTTATGCGCGCCTGTCTCAAGTGCAATTGTCTTCCCTGTGAGCGCGCTCGCCATTGATCCGGATGATGAATGTCGCGGTCGCTGCGCGCCCTCGCTGTAGAGCTGGTTGCCACGGTGCGAGTGCATTTGAAAATTGACGACTTGTCGATCGAATCAGGTAAGCCCTTGAAATCCGAGACCCAGCCCCCACTTTGATGACAACCCGCCGCCAGACACCGGTTCCGGCTTGTGTCTGGCGGCTTATGCCATCTGATTGGAGTTTGATGACCATGAGTGTGGAAACTCAAAAGGAAACCCTGGGCTTCCAGACCGAGGTGAAGCAACTGCTGCACCTCATGATCCACTCGCTGTATTCCAACAAGGAAATCTTCCTTCGCGAGTTGATCTCTAACGCCTCTGACGCCGTCGATAAACTGCGCTTCGAAGCACTGTCCAAACCGGACCTGCTCGAAGGCGGCGCTGAGCTGAAAATTCGCGTGAGCTTCGACAAGGAAGCGAAAACCGTCACGCTGGAAGACAACGGTATCGGTATGAACCGTGACGATGTGATCACCCACCTGGGGACCATCGCCAAGTCCGGCACCGCCGATTTCATGAAAAACCTGTCTGGCGATCAGAAAAAAGATTCGCACTTGATCGGTCAGTTCGGTGTGGGCTTCTATTCGGCCTTCATCGTTGCCGATCAGGTTGAAGTATTCAGCCGTCGCGCTGGCACACCTGCCAGCGAAGGCGTGCACTGGTCTTCCAAAGGCGAAGGCGAGTTTGAAGTTGCCAACGTCGAGAAGGCCGAGCGCGGTACTCGTATCGTTCTGCACCTGAAGAGCGGTGAAGACGAGTTTGCGGACGGCTACCGTCTGCGCAACATCATCAAGAAATACTCCGACCACATCGCGTTGCCAATCGAGCTGCCGAAAGAATCCGCTGCTGCCGAAGGCGAAGAAGCTCCGGCTCTCGAGTGGGAAACCGTCAACCGCGCCAGCGCGCTCTGGACCCGTCCTCGCACCGAGGTGAAGGACGAGGAGTATCAGGAGTTCTACAAGCACGTCGCGCACGACTTCGAGAACCCGCTGAGCTGGAGCCATAACAAGGTTGAAGGCAAGCTGGAATACACCTCGCTGTTGTACGTGCCTGCTCGTGCGCCGTTCGACCTGTATCAGCGTGAAGCGCCGCGTGGCCTGAAGCTGTACGTTCAGCGCGTGTTCGTCATGGATCAGGCTGAGTCGTTCCTGCCGCTTTACATGCGCTTCGTCAAAGGCGTGGTCGATTCCAATGACCTGTCCCTGAACGTTTCCCGTGAAATTCTGCAGAAAGACCCGATCATCGATTCAATGAAATCGGCGTTGACCAAGCGTGTCCTGGACATGCTGGAAAAACTGGCGAAAAACGAGCCTGAGCAATACAAAGGCTTCTGGAAAAACTTCGGTCAGGTCATGAAAGAAGGCCCGGCAGAAGACTTCGCCAACAAAGAGAAAATTGCAGGTCTGCTGCGTTTCGCTTCGACTCACGAAGAGGGCGGCGAGCAAGTCGTTTCTCTGGCCGAATATCTGGCTCGCGCCAAGGAAGGTCAGGACAAGATTTACTACCTCACCGGTGAAACCTACGCACAGGTCAAGAACAGCCCGCACCTTGAAGTCTTCCGCAAGAAAGGCATCGAAGTGTTGCTGCTCACCGACCGTATCGATGAGTGGCTGATGAGCTACCTCAGCGATTTCGATGGCAAAGGTTTTGTTGATGTGGCACGTGGTGATCTGGATCTGGGCAAGCTTGATTCCGAAGAGGACAAGAAAGCTCAGGAAGAAATCGCCAAGGATAAAGAAGGCCTGATCGAGCGTTTGAAAGCGGCGCTGGGCGAATCTGTCAGCGAAGTCCGGGTTTCTCATCGTCTGACTGACTCTCCAGCGATCCTGGCCATTGGCGAGGCCGACCTTGGCTTGCAGATGCGTCAGATTCTCGAAGCCAGCGGGCAGAAGGTTCCGGACTCCAAGCCAATCTTCGAATTCAACCCGGCGCATCCGCTGATCGGCAAGCTGGATGCCGAGCAGAGTGAAGAGCGCTTTGGTGACCTGTCGCACATCCTGTTCGATCAGGCTGCGCTTGCGGCCGGTGATAGCTTGAAGGACCCGGCGGCTTACGTGCGCCGTCTGAACAAGTTATTGGTCGAGTTGTCGGTTTAATATTCCGAGTCAAAGAAAACCCGCTTCGGCGGGTTTTCTGATTGTGCTCCACCCATTTGTCTTTCATTACTTGAGGAGTCAACGATGAGCAGCAACGTTTCCGTGAGTTCAGTGGTGTACCAGATCGACGGTCAACCTTTCGAGAGCCGTTTGGTATTCGACTCGGGTGACGCTTCGTCACGTCCCGGTCTGTTGATGGCCCCAAACTGGATGGGTGTCACCGAAGGCGCCGAGAAAATTGCACAGGCGGTAGCAGAGCAGGGTTATGTAGTGTTCCTGGCCGACCTTTACGGTCAAGGTACGTGCCCGCAGAACAACGATGAGGCTGGCGCTGCGATGATGCCGCTCAAGGATGACCGTGCGCTGCTGCGCAAGCGTATGCAGGCTGCACTGGATCAATTGCTGGCCCAGACGGACGCACCGGTTGACGCTGATAAAGTCGCTACTTTCGGTTTCTGTTTCGGCGGTTGCTGCTCCCTTGAGCTGGCGCGTACCGGCGCTAACCTGAAAGCAGCTGTGTCGTTCCACGGCACGCTGGATACGCCGAACCCGGCTGATGCGAAAAACATCAAGGGTGCGGTGCTGGTACTGCACGGTGCGTCGGATCCATTGGTGCCGAAAGAGCAATTGCCAGCTTTCGAAGCCGAAATGAATGCTGCGGGTGTGGACTGGCAGTTGCTGAGCTACGGCGGGGCCGTGCATTCGTTCACCGACCCTCACGCACAAACGCCGGGCATGATGCAGTACGACGAAAAGACCGCCAAGCGCGCCTTCGTGTCGATGCATAACCTGCTGGATGAAGTGTTCAAAGGCTGACACGGTCTTGCGGACTTGATTGATCCCTGTGGGAGCGGAGCTTGCTCGCGATAAGGACTCCGCGATCTAAAGTGAATCGCGTCCAGCTTTATCGCGAGCAAGCTCAGCTCCCACAGGTTTTCTACGGCAACTCAATCCTGCCAATCTCCCCAGGCACTGTCGGCCAGTCTCCGGCTGCCCAGCGGGTTCTTGCCTGTTCGATCAGTTCCTGATCACTGGCGACGAAATTCCAGTTCATGCGCCGTGGCCCATCCAGTGGTGCGCCGCCAATCAGCACCGCGTGACACTCACTCTCCGCACACAGATTCACTTCTTTGCCTGGCTCCAGAACCACCAATGTTCTGGCTTCCACTGCTTCGCCGTCCACTGACGCTTCACCGCTGAGCACATACAGCGCACGTTCTTCATGTTCATCAAGGATGAGCAAAGTCGTCGCGTTTTGCATGTGCAGCTCGGCATAGAGCGTCGGCGACAGCACCGGCACCGGGGAGGTCAGGCAGAAACCGGTCCCCGCAATCATCCTTATCTGAATACCAGGGTTGTCAGTCACCGGCAGACTGATGGCCGGGTGAAGGCTGTAATGACCTTCGCCCTGCTCATGTGGCTTGGGCGAAGCCAGCCACACCTGTAGACCGTGCATGCGCGAGCCGCTGGCCATGAGGTCGGCAGGCGTGCGCTCGATGTGTGCGATGGCTGCGCCGGAGGTCATCCAGCTGACGTCGCCTGGCGTCACTTGCTGATCGCTGCCGAGGCTGTCCTTGTGCAGGAGCCGGCCCTCGAACAGATACGTCAGCGTCGACAGGCCAATATGCGGGTGTTGGCGAATATCAATGCCTTTGCCCGGCGCATATTCCGTTTCCAGCATGTGATCGAAAAATACAAACGGGCCGACACTGCGGCACCTGGCTGAGGGCAGGGGGCGCAGGATGGGCTGGCCTTCCACGTCTTCGGTGCGGGGTTTGATGGTAAGCATCAGGCGGTTCTCGGCAGTCAGACCAGTTGGGTGTTGATAGTGATCTCGGCGGTGGTCATCAGCTTATGGACGGGGCAGCGATCCGCGATGCGGTGCAATACCGTGCGCTGTTGTTCGCTGAGAGCCCCTTCCAGGGAGAGTTCTACGTTCAGGCGGTACTTTGCCTGTCTTTCCTCACTGTCGTCGTGAGTGACCTTGACGGTGACGCCTGTCAACGGGATGTCATGCTGCTTCGCGTACAACTTTACGGTCAGTGTCTTGCACGAGGCCAGGGCTGCATCGAAGTAATCATGGGGGGAGGGCGCGGAGTTTTCGCCACCCAGCTCGACAGGCAGGTCAGTGAACACTTCGTGCTGCTGGTTGATGTCGATCTTGTGGCGAAACCCGGCAGGGCTAACAGTGCTGACGATGATAGACATGGCGGCCTCGGCTGTAGGTAAAGGAAAATATCCTACCCGCATAGTGTTTACTCGGCCTATAAAATCGGTGCTCATAAAAAAAGGCGCCTCCAAAGGCGCCTTTTTACACAACTGACACTGCATCTACAGCATGGGCGGAGTTACTTGCCCTGCCAGCGCTTCATGACCAGGGTAGCGTTGGTGCCACCGAAGCCGAAGCTGTTGCTCATGACCTGGTCGATCTTTGCATCTTCCTGGGTCTTGAGCAGGATCGGCATGTCAGCGACAACCGGGTCCAGTTCGTCGATGTTGGCCGAACCCGCGATGAAGTTGCCTTCCATCATCAGCATGCAGTAGATCGCTTCGTGAACGCCTGCGGCGCCCAGGGAGTGACCCGACAAGCTCTTGGTGGAGCTGATGGCCGGAGCCTTGCCAGCGAACACTTCACGAACGCCTTCCATCTCTTTGGCGTCGCCGACCGGAGTCGAAGTGCCGTGAGTGTTCAGGTAGTCGATCGGGCCTTCAACGGTGGACAGGGCCATCTGCATGCAGCGGATTGCACCTTCGCCGCTCGGCGCGACCATGTCGTAGCCGTCGGAAGTAGCGCCGTAGCCCACGATTTCAGCGTAGATCTTGGCACCGCGAGCCAGAGCATGTTCCAGCTCTTCTACAACGACCATGCCGCCACCGCCAGCGATGACGAAGCCATCACGGTCTGCGTCGTAAGCGCGGGAAGCCTGTTCCGGGGTGTCATTGCGCTTGCTGGACAGTGCGCCCATGGCGTCGAACAGGAACGACTGGCTCCAGTGCTCCTCTTCACCACCACCGGCAAACACGATGTCCTGCTTGCCCATCTGAATCTGTTCCATGGCGGTGCCAATGCAGTGAGCACTGGTGGCGCAGGCAGAGGCGATGGAGTAGTTCAGGCCCTTGATCTTGAATGGCGTAGCCAGACAAGCGGAAACCGTGCTGCTCATGGTCCGAGTAACGCGATACGGGCCAACGCGCTTGACGCCTTTTTCGCGCAGGATATCCAGCGCTTCCATCTGGTTCAGGGTCGATGCACCACCGCTGCCAGCGATCAGGCCGGTACGCGGATTGGAGACTTGCTCCTCGGTGAGGCCCGAATCAGTGATGGCGTCTTTCATGGCCAGGTAGGCATAAGCTGCCGCGTGACCCACGAAGCGAAAGATCTTGCGATCGATCAGCTCTTCAAGGTTGAGGTCAATGGAGCCGGAAACCTGGCTACGCAGACCCATTTCGGCATATTCCGGATTGAAACGGATGCCAGGGCGGCTTGCACGCAGGTTGGCGGAGACGGTCTCTTTGTCATTGCCCAGGCACGAAACGATGCCCAGACCAGTGATAACGACGCGGCGCATGCGGATAACCCTTAGAAGTTGTCAGTGGAGGTGAATACGCCGACGCGAAGGCCTTCGGCGGTGTAGATTTCGCGCCCGTCGACAGTGACCGAACCATCAGCGATGGCCAGGTTCAGCTTGCCCTTGAGGACGCGTTTGATCTGGATGTTATAGGTGACTTTTTTGGCGGTCGGCAAAACCTGGCCGAAGAACTTTACTTCCCCCGAACCCAGTGCGCGACCACGGCCTGGCAGACCCTGCCAGCCGAGGAAAAAGCCAACCAGCTGCCACATGGCATCAAGGCCAAGGCAGCCCGGCATTACCGGGTCACCTTCGAAGTGACAGGCGAAGAACCACAGGTCCGGATTGATATCCAGCTCAGCGACCAATTCACCTTTGCCGTACTTGCCACCCTCTTCGCTGATATGAGTGATCCGATCGACCATCAGCATGTTAGGGGCGGGCAGTTGCGCGTTACCTGGGCCGAATAGCTCACCGCGACTGCAGCGCAGCAAGTCTTCCCGGGTAAAGGCGTTTTGTTTGGTCATGCGAGCTCCTCAATAATCTCGTGCGGCAGGGCGGGGTATCGTGTGACCCGGAAGCCAGTCCTGGCCGGCTGACTCGCCAGGGGTCTGCCGGCAGCCTACTCATAGACTATTGCGTTGTAGTGAAAGTCACAGCACAAGGGAAATGAAAGTACACTTGTGCACTGAAATTTGCCATCCAGCCGACCACGAAGGTCGATTTAGCGGACAAGACTGCCGCAATTTAACAATTATCGCCAGTCACAGTTGCCCGAAAGGAAATCCATTTA
Organism: Pseudomonas syringae group sp. J309-1; assembly: GCF_032582135.1. Lineage (NCBI taxonomy): Bacteria > Pseudomonadati > Pseudomonadota > Gammaproteobacteria > Pseudomonadales > Pseudomonadaceae > Pseudomonas > Pseudomonas syringae group sp. J309-1. The sequence continues at coordinate 95,359 of NZ_JAWHNU010000010.1, forward strand.
TGCAAAACCTGCTGTAAATCAGTACGTTTGAAGGGTTTCGCCAGGTAGTCGCTCATCCCCGCCTGTAAACAGGCGTCGCGGTCACCCTGCAACGCATTGGCGGTGAGAGCGATGATCGGTACCTGACTCAGACCGGGTAATTGTCGAATGTGGCGCGTGGCCTCGTAGCCGTCCATGACCGGCAGTCGGCAATCCATGAAAATCGCTGCATATTGTCCGCTGCCAGCCATGCTGACTGCTTGTGCGCCGTCTCTGGCGACGGCCACCTGATAACCGAGGTTGTGCAGCATGGCGCGAATCACCGCGCAGTTGACCTCGTTGTCTTCGACCAGCAACACGTTACGTTGCTCACCATCGGTGTCCACTGCGGATTCAGTGCTGTCTGGCGCGTCGACGGTTTCGCGCACGAGGGCCATCGGGATTTCCAGGCTGAACAGCGAACCTGACCCCTCTGTGCTTTGCGCGCGCAGCGTTCCGCCCATACGTTCGGCCAATGTGCGAGCGATGGGCAGGCCCAGTCCCGTGCCTCCGTAACGTCTGGAGATCGAGCTGTCAGCTTGCTGAAAAGCGTCGAACATCGATTCCAGACGGTCGTGATGAATACCGATCCCGCTGTCACGCACGTGGCATGCGAACAAAATGCGCCCCTCATCCAGCGATTCGTATTCAGCCTCAATATCAACGCTGCCACGCTCGGTAAATTTAAGCGCGTTGCCGATCAGATTGACCAGAATCTGCCGGATACGGGTCGGGTCGCCTTGCACCCGCAACTGATCAAGCCCGGGCTGGATATGCAATTGCAGTAACAGATTGCGTTGCTGCGCGTCGTGACTGAAGGCCTGACTCGAGGTGCTGACCAGATCCGCGACATTGAAAGCGATGTTTTCCATTTCCAGCGATTGCCGCTCGAAACGGGAAAAGTCCAGGATGTCGTTGATCACTCGTAACAGATGCTCTGTGGATTCGGTGGCGAGCGCCGCGTATTCGGTCTGCTCTTCAGTCATCTGCGTTGTTTCCATCAACTGCAACATGCCCAGTACACCGTTCATGGGCGTGCGCAGTTCGTGGCTCATCATCGCCAGAAAGTCCGACTTTGCGCCGTTGGCGCGTTCCGCTTCTTCGCGGGCCTGAATCAATTGATCAATGAAGCGCTGCTGTTCACGGCTGGCCTTGTCCAGGTTCGCCGCAAGATTGTTGATGTGGCGCGCCAGATCACCCAGCTCCGCGTCGTCAGGTACGGGCAACGGTGTCCGGTAATCGCCTTGCTGGATCGCTTTTACCGCCTCGCCCATTGCACTGATGGGTTGCGAAAGGCTTGAGGCGAGGCGTCTTGCGAGAATGAACGTGAACAGCAATGCGAACAGCGCAAGAATGCCGGCCTTGAGCAGGATTTCCTGCTGACGCTCGCTGAAAGCTTCGTTGGACATACCGACCAGCACCCGACCCAGATAATCCTGAGCCGCGCTGACGGTGTCATCATGGTTGCCGAGGAAATCCTTGCCCAGCCTGATCTGCTGCGAGCGAATCGGCGCCTGAAATATCTCTACCTGCTTGGGGTGCGTTCCAGGGCCACCGGGTTGCTCGACATACACCAATACCTTGTTAAGGCTGTCCTGAACTTCGATAAAGCGCACGTGAGGCGTCGATAGCGTCGCGCGCATCAGGCTTTTGAGGACTTCATCGTTACCGACAATCACGCCATATTCCGATGCGGGTGCCAACTGGTTGGCGATCAACTGCCCCGTGTGATTGAGTTCCTGGCGCAGATCCTGAATGCGCACGAAGGTAAAGAAGCAGATCAGCAACAGCGTCAGCAGTAGCGCGGGACCGAGACTGATCATCTGTGTGCGGGTGTTGATGTCCCAGTGACGACGAACCTTCATGGGCGCTGCTCCGCCTGACTCAGGCTGATGGTCACTGCTGCATCGTCGATGGCGATAATGCCAAGGGACTGGGCCACGCGTGGATTACTCATGACTTTGAAGTGTCGCGGATACTGCGCCCGGGGCCATTGCTCGGGCGTTTTGTCGAGCAGAGCGTCAAGGGTGTCCAGCCAATCTATTTCATCGCTGTAAGTACTCGCCAGGCTGCCCGCTTTGACAAATGATGCATTGGGGCCAAGCAGTGCCTGTTGATGAGCATAGCTGCTGAGCAACAGGTTCTTGGCGGTTTTGGCGTTGTACAGGTCCGGGTCATCAAGTCCCAGCAATACGTCGCTGCGGATCAGCAGGTTCTGCAGTGACTGGTTTTCTGCACTGGGTGTCCACGGCTGGGATATCACCCGTAATCCCATGGCCAGTGCCGCATGACGCAATTCTTTTAGCAGGAACTGGCTTCGATTATTGAACAGTACGCCGATCTGTCTGGCTTCGGGCAGCAGGTGCCGGATCAGCAGCAGTTGGCGTGTCACCGGCGGATCGCTCCACAGCAGGCTTAACGTAGGAGGGCGCTTTTCACCCAGTCGTTCATGGGCCTGGATTCGACTGACGCGCAGTACCAGCGTCCTCGGGCCTTCGCTGTCGCTTAGTCGCCAGTCCAGGCTTGCGGTGTCCAGCAGCACCAGTCGGGTGTGTTCGCTGACTTTGCCGGGGGACGGCATTTTGTCGGTTTCGATAAAACGTATCTGGTCGTTCGGGCGGCGCTGGCTCAGCTCGGTCAAAAAGTTCTGGATGCCCGGGCTGGTTCTGGCGGCGGTCAGCAAAATATCGGCAGCGGACGCCGTGGCGCAGTTCACCCACATGAGTGCCGCGATTGCAGTGCAGCGCAGAAGTCTGCTCGAGAAAGCCACAGGCGTGTCCATACGTGTTCGTCCGGTTACCGCTCTATTCATGCCCGGCATGTTAACCGAGACACGGCTTATTGCCACGCGGGGTGTGGTTGGGTGGTTTTTGGTGTAGTAGTTTTTGTGTGTATATCCGTTATTGCGGTAACGGCTGATATTGGTTGCGCTTTTACAGCGCGTCACTTTCGAAGAGCGCGAAAGTAACCAAAGCGCTCTTGCCCACCACTGGGTGCCTCGCTGTCGCTCGGCATGCCCGTAATCCGACATTGCTGCGTGGGGCCGCCGCCACCGGCCATCCATGGCCTGAGGCGGCTAAACCGGCATCCCTGCCGGTTTGCCCCACGCAGCAATGTCGAATTCCGGCCGGCGTGGTTTAACGGGGCGCTTAAGATCAAAAGCAGATCAAAAGCAAAGCGAATACAGCGATAGCACCCCTGGCCGGTAGGAGCGAACTTGTTCGCGAGACGTCACCACAGCCAATGAATACATCGTCTGACACACCGCATCGCAGCCTTCGGCAGCTCCTACAGATGCCCGGCAAACCCACACAATCAGGTCGGCTGTCAGGCCGCCGCGCTTTTGATGTTGATCTGAGGCGCCCCGTTAAACCACGCTGGCCGAACGCAGATTCTGAACCGTGGGTAACCCGGCAGGACGCCGGGTTAGCCGCATTGGGCCATGGATGGCCCGTTGCGGCGGCCCACGGTTCAGGATCTGCGGGCGGGTACACCGAGCACCAGCGAGGTGCCGAGTGGTGGGGCAAGAGCGTTTTGCTTACTTTTGCGCTCTATCAAAAGTGAGGCGCTGTAAAAGCGCAACCAATATCAGCCATCAACACGATAACGGATATGTAAACAGCATCAAAAATGTTGGCCTCAACAACCAAGAACCACCTGGCAATGAACGTTGTCACTGGCCGCCATCGCCATGCTCCGTATAATGCCGCCATCGCCAGATGAGATGGCTCTAAATGGATGTATTTATGACCACACAGCAACCTGTTGCGGTTCTAGGTGGCGGCAGCTTCGGTACCGCAGTGGCCAACTTGCTGGCGGAGAATGGCCGTCCCGTCCGTCAATGGATGCGCGACCCCGAGCAGGCCGAGGCCATTCGTGTCAATCGCGAGAACCCTCGCTACCTCAAAGGCATTAAAATCCTGCCTCTGGTTGAACCAGTCACAGACCTGGCGGCGACGCTGGATGAATGCGAACTGGTTTTTGTCGCCCTGCCATCGAGCGCGCTGCGCAGCGTACTTGCGCCGCATGTAGAGCGTCTGACCGGCAAGATGCTGGTCAGCCTGACCAAAGGCATCGAAGCGCAGAGCTTCAAACTGATGAGCCAGATCATCGAAGACATTGCGCCTCAAGCCCGTATTGGCGTGCTGTCCGGCCCCAATCTTGCGCGAGAAATTGCCGAGCATGCACTGACTGCAACTGTGGTCGCCAGCGAAGACGAAGACCTCTGTATGCAGGTTCAGGAGGTGCTGCACGGCAGGACGTTCAGGGTTTACGCCAGCAACGACCGCTTTGGTGTAGAGCTGGGCGGGGCGCTGAAAAACGTCTACGCGATCATCGCCGGTATGGCAGTAGCGCTGGACATGGGCGAAAACACCAAGAGCATGCTGATCACCCGCGCGCTGGCGGAAATGACCCGTTTTGCGGTCAGCCAGGGTGCCAACCCCATGACCTTTCTTGGGCTGGCGGGCGTCGGTGACCTGATCGTGACCTGCTCTTCTCCGAAGAGTCGCAATTATCAGGTGGGTTTTGCGCTGGGGCAGGGCCTGAGTCTTGAAGAGGCGGTCAATCGGCTCGGTGAAGTCGCCGAAGGGGTCAATACCCTCAAAGTACTCAAGGTCAAGGCTGATGAGCTGCAGGTATATATGCCACTGGTCGCGGGCCTGCATGCAATTCTTTTCGAGGGCCGTACGCTGAGTCAGGTCATAGAGCAGTTGATGCGTGCCGAGCCGAAAACGGATGTGGACTTCATCTCCATCACCGGTTTCAACTGAAACACTCATACAGGGAGAAGATCTTGAACGAGTCCAAAATCAAGCAAGATGAGTCCATTTTATTGCGCATCCTCTGGATGGTGCTGTTCGTGGTGATCTGGCAATTGGCTGAACTGCTGCTGGCAGGCGTGGTGCTGGTCCAGCTGGGTTATCGCCTGATCTACGGGGCACCGAGTGGCAGCCTGATGAATTTCGGTGACAGCCTGAGCCAGTTTCTTGCGCAGATCGGCCGTTTCGGCACGTTCCACAGTGATCAGAAACCCTGGCCGTTTGCTGACTGGCCGACCCCTCGTGCGCCGGAAGGCGAAACGCCACACAGTGTTCCTCCTGCCGCGCACCCGGTGCGTGATGAGGAGCCCAAGCTGTGAAGGTATGGGTGCTGCGTCACGGTGAAGCGCAGGCGCATGCGCGCAGTGACGCGCAACGCGAGCTGACAGGCCATGGTCGTGAGGAGGTGCTGCAAAGTGCAGCTCACCTGTTGGGTAAGCCTCTGACGCGAATCTTCGCCAGTCCCTATGTGCGGGCGCAGCAGACCGCCGAGTTGGTACATAAGGCATTGGGTTTCAGTGAGCCCGTGGTCACAGTGCCGTGGCTTGTTCCGGAAAGTGATCCAGGCAAGGTGCTTGCTCAACTGGACGCTTATGCCGCCGAGGATGTGTTGCTGGTCAGCCATCAACCGTTGGTGGGGGCCCTTATCGGTCTTGCGGTGCACGGCAGTCATCAACAATCTCAGCCAATGAGTACGGCCAGTCTGGCGGAATTGAAAGGTGACTTTGCACTGGCCGGAACGATGGAGTTGTTGAGCGTTCGGCACGTTTGATTATTGCTATCTTGATAAGAGATTGCCCTTTGCCCTGACACCGCGCTGTCTATCTGCAAACTCAGGGCTATGTAGGAGTGAGCTTGCTCGCGATAGCTTCAGTTAATGCGATAAATTCGTTAACCCTGAAATCGAATCGCGAGCAAGCTCACTCCTACAGGGGCCGTGTTTGCTTCGCGACAGCGCTGTGTCAGGGCACAGAGCAATCTCCTACACAAAACATTCGATTGCATTTTGTGTGATAACAGCAAGGCAGATGAACTCCCGGCGCTCAGCGTTCGAGCGCTTCATGACAAGGATTGACTATGAGCCTGTGGCACGAAACTCCGGACCTTGAGCAACTCAATGCCAAGAGTAAAAACACCATTCTTGAACTGCTCGATATTCGTTTCGAATCATTCACCGAGAACTCCCTGACCGCCAGCATGGTGGTCGACCAGCGGACTCATCAGCCTTACGGCCTGCTGCATGGCGGTGCGTCGGTGGTGCTCGCAGAATCGCTGGGTTCTTCGGCCAGCTATCTGTGCATCGATACCAGCAAGTATTTCTGTGTCGGCATCGAGGTCAACGCCAATCACCTGCGTGGCGTGCGCAGTGGTCGGGTGACGGCCGTGGCGCACCCGGTACACATCGGTCGCACCACCCATGTCTGGGATATCCGTTTGACCAGCGAGGAGGGCAAGGCCAGTTGCATCTCCCGGCTGACTGTTGCGGTTGTACCGCTGGGGCAGGAACCTCCCGCACGCTAGATGCCTGTTGTGCCGGGCGGTGGCCGGATCGTCATGTTCGATGGCCGTTACGATCATTGCCGAGTGATCGGCTCATTGCGCACAATCACCACTGATCTGGTTCAATGAGTGCTCCGGCATGTCGCAACAGGTGTTCTTCGCTCACGCCAACGGTTTTCCGTCAGGCACCTACGGCAAACTGTTTTCCGCGCTGGCGCCGGACTACATCGTGAGCCACCTGGAGCAACATGCCCACGACCCGCGTTTTCCGGTGGATGATAACTGGCTGAATCTGGTGGACGAGCTGATTCACCATTTGCGCGAGCAGCCCGAACCCGTATGGGGAGTGGGTCATTCTCTGGGTGGCGTATTGCACTTGCACGCCGCGATGCGCTGTCCTGAGCTTTATCGCGGCGTCGTCATGCTCGATTCGCCAGTGCTGACTCTGGCTGATCAATGGATGATCCGCGCCGCCAAACGATTTGGTTTCATTGACCGCATTACCCCGGCCGGACGCACGCTGGGACGTCGCGAGGCGTTTGCAGATCTTGAGTCGGCGCGTCGTTACTTCTCCGGCAAAACCCTGTTCCGCCGCTTCGATCCCGAGTGTTTCGACGCCTATCTGCAGCATGGTTTGCAGAGCGACGGCGAACAGCTACGGCTACGTTTCGACGCTGCCACGGAAATCAGTATTTACCGCAGTGTGCCGCACACCAGCCCCGGTCTTTCCCGCCAGCTCAAACTCCCGCTGGCAATGGTCCGTGGTGAGCACAGTCGCGTTGTGATGCGCCATCATGCACGTTCTGTCAGGCGCATGCCGCTGGGGGAATATCTGTCGATGCCCGGTGGCCATATGTTTCCACTCGAGCAACCGGAGGCGACGGCACAGTTGCTCAAATCGCTGTTCAGCCGCTGGACCGCAGGCGCTGGGGTATGAGCCATTCTGTGGAGGAAGTCCGCCTGAGCTTGCCGCATATCGAACTGGCTGCCCACTTGTATGGTCCCGAAGACGGCCAGCCGGTGATTGCGCTGCATGGCTGGCTCGACAATGCCAATAGCTTTGCGCGTCTGGCGCCACGGCTTGACGGCTTGCGCATCGTTGCGCTGGACCTGGCGGGGCATGGTCATTCCAGTCACCGGCCGCCGGGTGCAGGTTATGCGCTGGCGGACTACGTTCACGATGTGCTGCAAGTCGCCGAGCAACTGGGCTGGCAGCAGTTTTCGCTACTCGGTCATTCTCTGGGTGCAATCATATCCGTGTTCCTCGCCGCAGCGGTGCCAGAGCGTGTTTCGCGACTGGCCTTGATTGACGGGCTGATTCCCCCGACGGGCGATGCTGATAATGCGCCCGGGCAACTGGGCAAGTCATTGCAGGCGCAACTGCGTCTGGTCAACAAGCGCAAACCGGTTTACCCCGATCAGGAGCAAGCTATTTGCGCGCGAATGAAAGGTGCAGTCGCCGTTAGCCGTGAAGCCGCCGAATTGCTGGCCCAGCGCGGCCTGATGCCGGTTCCGGGCGGTTACACCTGGCGCAGTGACGGACGGCTGACTCTGCCGTCTGCGATTCGCATAACCCGTGAGCAAGCCACGGCATTCGTCGAGGCAATCCGCTGTCCGACACATTTGGTAGTAGCTTCTCAAGGGTTGCTGGCACAGAACGAATCGCTGCTTTCAAGGCTGCCTTTTGAGGTGGCGAGCCTGTCAGGAGGCCATCATCTGCATTTGAACGACGAAGCCGGGGCAGGCGCTGTTGCAGACTGTTTCAATCGCTTCTTCGCTACGCCTTGACTTGCGAGGGGCAACTGCCGAGGCTGGGCGAGTTGAAACAGGAATCAATCATGATGGATCTATGTATCGCTGCACTTTTTGAACTGCCCGTTAACGCTATTTTCCCGAACGTGCCGCGATGAGCGCGCGTATTGGTTTTACCCGTACGCTCGGAGTGACGTTGTGTGCATCTGTACTCAGCACGTCGTTATGGGCGGCGGACGTCCCCGGCAGCAGTGATTTGCAGGTAGTGCCAAGGCTCACCGACGCCGAAATTGTCGATTATCGTCCGGCTTCCGAGCTGGAACGCATCTATCCCATGGGCTCGATCCGCAAGATCAGCGGCCAGTTGCGTTTTGACGGTCAGGTCAGCGCGAGGGGCAACGTCACTGGCGTGACTTATCAGTTGCCTGCTGAACGTACCTCTTATGAGGCCTTCACGGCTGCACGTGAAGCCTTGCAGGCGCAAAATGCGGAGTTGTTGTTCTGGTGTCAGGCCCGGGACTGCGGTGAAAGCAGCCTGTGGGCCAACGAGGTATTCGGCAACTCCAAATTGTATGGCGCTGACGAGCAACAGGCTTATCTTTTGCTGCGTCTGGCCGAGCCAAAAGCCGACACGTTGGTGGCCCTCTACAGCATCACCCGGGGTAATCGCCGAGCCTATCTGCATGTGGAACAATTCGACTCCGCCGCGCCACTGGGCGAGCTGATGCCCACTTCAGGTACGCTGCTTCGGCAACTGAAAAGTACCGGCAAACTGGCGCTACCCAAACTGGTGGGTGCCCCTCAGGACGCATGGCTGACGCTACTGTCCCGCGGCCTTAATCTCGACAGCAGCCTGCGTGCCACGGTATCCGGCCCGCAAGCCGAAGCCTGGCGTGAGGCGCTGGTCAGCAAGGGCGTGCGAGCGGCCCGTCTGGAAGCGGGGAGCGGCGATACACCTGGCCTGCTTATCGAACTCATTCGCTGAACGCAGCTCATAGGCTGGTCCACGGTGAACACTGACGTCGTCATTGTTCGCCGTTATGCTTCACTTCTGATGTCCTGACCCTTCTTTTGGAAAACGCTCATGTTCAATAACGATCGCCTGTTGGTGCAGATTCTGCTCCTTGCGCTGCTCGGTGCCTGTGTCTGGGTGATGGCGCCATTCTGGTCGGCGCTGTTCTGGGGCGCGGTGCTGGCATTTGCCAGCTGGCCACTGATGCGCCTGCTGACACGCTGGCTCAACGGCCGCGAGTCCCTCGCGGCCTTGATCCTGAGTCTGGGCTGGATGGTTCTGGTCGCTGCGCCGCTGGTCTGGCTCGGCTTCAATCTGGCTGATCATGTGCGTGACGCGACAGCACTGGTCAAGGATATCCAGGTCGACGGTTTGCCCGATCCTCCCGGCTGGCTGGGCAGCGTTCCATTGGTTGGCGAGCGACTGGTCGCGTTCTGGAATAGCATCGACGAGCAGGGCGCGGCGATGATGACCACCCTCAAGCCGTATTTCGGCCAGGTGGGTAACTGGCTGTTGGCGCGCAGTGCGCAGATCGGCGGCGGGATTCTTGAGCTGACCCTGAGCCTGGTGTTCGTGTTCTTCTTCTACCGGGATGGCCCGCGACTGGCGGCTTTTGTGCTGCGCTTGCTGGAGCGCTTGATCGGTGACCGGGCGCAATATTATCTGGATCTGGTGGCAGGCACCGTCCAGCGAGTGGTCAACGGCGTGATCGGCACCGCCGCCGCACAAGCTGTGCTGGCGTTGATCGGTTTTCTGATTGCCGGGGTGCCGGGTGCCTTGGTGCTTGGCATCATGACCTTCATGTTCAGTCTGATTCCGATGGGCCCGCCGCTGGTATGGATTCCTGCGACCGCGTGGCTGGCGTGGAATGGCAACTACGGCATGGCCGTTTTCCTCGCCATCTGGGGTACGTTCATCATCAGTGGCGTCGACAACGTGCTCAAGCCTTACCTGATCAGTCGCGGCGGTAACCTGCCGCTGGTGATCGTGTTGCTGGGTGTATTTGGTGGCTTGTTGGCTTTCGGCTTCATAGGCCTGTTTATCGGACCGACGCTGTTGGCTGTGGGTTACAGCCTGGTGACTGACTGGGCACGCAGCGAGCGCCCAGCCAGGACCTGATGCGATGCAGCCTCAGGCAGCCGGGAGGGCGGAGTCTGTCGCTTCTCCCGGATGCTCCTTGGCGGTCAGCGTTTCCGGCATCGCCAGCAGCAACAGCAGTGCGGCTGTAGCAATGGCCGCCAGGGTCAGAAAAGCGGCGTTATAGCCCGCGTTCTGGACGATGATCCCGGCCAGTCCGTTGCTCAACGCCGCGCCCAGCCCGAATATTGTCGAGATGATCCCGAGGCTGACGCTGAACCGCCCGGTCCCTTGCGTCAGGTCCTTGACCACCAGAGGGAACAACGCGCCGAACAATCCCGCGCCAATACCGTCGAGCAGTTGCACGGCGACCAGCCAGAAAGGGTTATCGGACAGCACATAAAGAACGCCGCGAATGGGCAGGATCAGAAAGCCTGCCAGCAGCAGTGGCTTGCGTCCCCACACGTCAGCCTTTGCACCCACCAGCAGCGCGACAGGCACCATGACCCACTGGGCAGCGACGATGCAGGCCGAGGTCAACGGTGTGGCCAAATGCAGGTTCACCTGTGCCAGCTTCTGGCTCACTAACGGCAGCATCGCCGCGTTTGCCAGGTGGAAGAGGGCGCAGCAGGCGGCAAACAACAGCAGTGTTTTATTACTTGCCAATGCTTTGAAGCCGGAAGGCTGAGCGCCGTGCTGTGCATCTCCATGACTCAGTTCGCGGGCTACATCATGATCGATCGCCTTGGCCGACACGCAACTGATTGCAATGACGCTGGCGACGGCCATCGCCGCCATCAGATAAAACACCGCGATAGGACCAAACAGGTAAGCAAAGCCGCCAGCCAGCATCGCTGCGCAGGCGTTACCTGCATGGTTGAAGGTCTCGTTGCGTCCGGTACGCCGGGTAAACGCTTTGGGGCCGGTGATACCCAGGGAGATGGCAGCAACTGCCGGAACAAATACTGACGCGGCGATCCCGCTGACCGCTTGGGTTATCGCAATCAGGCTGACTGAGGAGGTGAAGGGCAGCACCAGACAGCTGGCCGTTACCAGCAGCGCAGCGATTGCGACCACGGCTCGTTTGTAATGAGTGCTGTCGATCAATGCGCCTGCCGGTCCCTGGGTCACCAGACCCGCGATCGCCGCCACCGTCATGACAATGCCAATGCTTGCCGGATCCCAGTGGTGGACTGCCAAAAGATAAATAGCCAGATACGGCCCGAGCCCGTCGCGAACATCAGCAAGAAAGAAATTCAGGGCATCCAGTGAGCGGTTGTTGCGGCGTTGGGTATGGGCGTCCACGGGATGTCTCGGTCAGTCGATGATGGAGCTTTGAGCTGCCGTTATGGAAAAGGTTTGCGGCGGCGGAAATTTTCATCTGGATGCGACTAATTGGGAGTACGCAGAACCTGTGGGAGATTCTATGTTTGCTTGCAATCCCGTAGGACCGGCTTTAGCCGGGAGAGCGGTATTTCTGACGAAGAGTATGTAGTGAATGTCCCGACGCCCTCCCGGCTAAAGCCGGCCCTACGGATAGCGCGATCACCTGTGGGAGCGTGGCTTGCCCGCGAAGAACGAACGCGGTATGCCTGATACACCGCAGTGCCCGAATCGCGGGCAAGCGCGCTCCTACGGATTTGGCGATCGCCTGTGGGAGATTCTATGTTCATCTGCAATCCCGTAGGACCGGCTTTAGCCGGGAGGGCGGTATTACTGCCGAAGGATATTTAGCGAATGTCCCGACGTCCTCCCGGCTAAAGCCGGTCCTACGGAATTGCGCGGTCTATGTGGGAGCGTTGCTTGCACGCGATACATGAGACGCAGCCAGAAGGCATGTCGCGTTATCGTTTATCTCGGGCAAGCCCGGCTCCCACAAAAGATTGCATTCCAGCCGGACCGCCTTGAATTCTTTGGAATTCCCGACAAAGGTCCACTGTCATACCGACGTTGGGCAATGATCCGCCGCGGCTGAACAGCAAGCTTCAGCGGCGTGCCGGGCGCTCGTTGGCATGGAACGGAGGAACCATGAGTCAGGCAGTCCTTGAGAGAGAAACCGATCGTCGACAACTGCAGAGCATCATTGGAGGCCTGTCGGACGGCGTGCTTTTGATCGAGCTGGATCAGAGCATTCTGTGGGCCAATGAGTCCGCGTTGGAGATGCACGGCGTCAAGCACGTCAAGGAACTGGGTCGTAATGTCCGGGAATATGCATCGCGGTTTCACCTGCGCTACCGCAATAATCATCCGCTTGCGCTGGATCACTACCCGATCAGCCGGATCGCTCAGGGGGAATCCTTCAGCGACGTTGTGGTGGAAGTCAGGCCAGCGGGCAACGACGAAAAATGCTGGGTGCACCGGGTGCGCAGCATGGTGCTGGAGGGGCGTTCCGGCGAGCCGGAACTGATGGCCCTGATCATCACCGACGCCACCGAACTGGCCAGCGCCGAGCAGCGTTTCGAGCGTACCTTCGCGGCCAACCCTGCACCCGCTGTTATCTGCAGGCTCAGCGACTTGCGCTACATCAAAGTCAATCAGGGCTTTCTGGAGATGACCGGCTACAGCCGCGAGCAAGTCATTGGCCGTTCAGTCTATGAACTTGATGTGCTCGAGAATGCAGAGCGCAAAGACCTCGCCATCGAGCGGCTCAACGACGGCGGCACCATCCCGCAAATGCAGGCCGAGTTGAAGCTGCCCGACGGCGGCAGCAAGATGGTGATCGTTGCCGGACAGCCGCTGGACATCAGCGAAGACGACTGCATGCTGTTTTCCTTCATGGACATGGAACCCCGCCGCAAGGTTGAGACCGCGCTGCGACAAAGCGAAGAGCGCTTTGCCAAAGCGTTTCGTCTGACCCCTGTCCCGACTCTGGTGTGTAACGCCGAGTCGCAGTTTGTGGTTGAGGTCAATGATGCGTTTATCAGCACCACCGGCTTTACAGCTCAGGAGCTGACCGGACGATCCGTTGATGAACTTGGCTTCATCGACGATCAAAGCAGTCGCCAGCAGATTTTCGAGGTCTTGAAGAAAACCGGCAGTATCGAGGGAATGGAGGTCAAAGTACGCAAGCGTGGCGACGAGATCATCGACTGTATGTTGTCCGCCGATACGGTCGTTATTCAGGATACGCCCTGCTATTTACTGGTGCTGATGGACATTTCCGAGCGCAAGCGATCCGATCTGGAACTGATTGCGGCCATCGAAGAGGTCATGCAGGACGCCTCCTGGTTTGCCCGTTCGTTGATTGAAAAACTCGCCAACGTGAAGAAAGGCAAGGCGCCGCAATTACCAGGCAGTTCGCTGACAGACCTGACGGCTCGGGAAAAGGATGTACTGGGCTTGATTTGCGAGGGACTGGCCGACAAGGAAATCGCAGCACGCCTCAAGCTTGCGCCCAACACGGTGCGCAATCACGTAGCGACCATGTATTCCAAACTTGGCGTTCACAGCCGGGCCGAAGCCATTGTCTGGGCAAGGGAGCGGGCACTGTTTACCAGTGATGGCCGCAAGCCACTGCACTAAGCTGATGGTGCGAATGCACTAGTGCTACCAGTACAAATTCGTCTGTTTATCCCAGCGCTGTTTTCTTTACCCTGACGGTCCATTTCCGGACCTCGTCAGGGGCAGCAGTTGCAGACTTTTAAGAGCTCGCAAGTACAAGGTGATCGGCGTTGAGCTGGCTGTCGCAGGTCCGCCAGGAAATCGAAGGCAGCTTTGAGCCGCTGGCGTGCGAATGCGTCATCAGCGCAGACGCATCCCTCAGCGTTCGTATCTATGATCGAGAGTCAGGGCGCGTCGACCTGATGGTCATCGGCATTGCGCTGGATCAGGTTAAAACCCAGCACGACGTGTTGTCGCTTATCAGCGAGTTACGCGATGAGCTGAACAGCATTGGCATGAACCCGCTTGATGTTGCCCCCTCTTCACAAGCTTGAGTGCCAGGGAATCGGCTCACGATGAGGTTGTCGGTCGGTATCACCTAGACCGACCATCTCGTCGTAGACAGCGGGCTGAACGAGGAACAGCGGCACCTCAGGCACGCCCTTCAGATTCTTGCGTGCTTCTTCCAATGACGCGATATGCAGCGTGCCACCCTTTGCATCGATGATGGGCTGGGATTTGCCGCCCTTCATCGCGTGCATCACGTAGGACCCTCCCTCCATCGTGACCAGATGCACCGCTTCAATTTCGCCTTTCTTCACCTGATCAGCCAATTTGCTCAGTTCCATGACACTACCTCTTGGACATCGGCGGACGATTGCCTGCCTGCTTACCTTTGAGACAGGGGCGCGAGTCAAGTTCGACCTTGCCGATTAGTGGTCGTCAGTTGATAGCATGACAGGGGCTGAAAGATCAAAAAGCTGACTGCATGATCAGTTAAAGTGTTTATTACTGTTATTTTTTAACGGTTTACGTACACGCCGTTTCAAAGACTTTTTCCGTTCAAATGACTTGTTTCTTTCAACCAGCTTTCAGTGTGCCGAATAATTTAATAGGGTAAGGTGTTTTAATTAATGCCAGTAAACAGTGTGCTACTGCAATTTTTAAGATGCCCTCAAGCTTAATTTTCAATGGCCGATAGTTTCATATTGAATGCTAATAAATCTGAAACGGAAGCCTGTTAATGAGAAACCTCAAGGTATCGGTGCGCGCGACACTCAGCTTCATGTTTATCGCTTTTCTGTTGGTTGCGCTGGGCGGGTTGTCCGTATGGAAAATGGGAGAAATCCGCGCGTCGGCTGAGGATCTGGAGAATGACGCGCTGGCCAGTATCGTGGTCGCTGACCGGATCAACGCAGCCATGCTGCGCTTGCGCCTTGAGAACCGTCGACTGGTCTCCCAGACCGATCCCGAGGCTATCGCCGCAACTGTCAAGACGATCAACAGCGTGCGTGATGAGTTGAGAAAGCAGATTCAGACTTACGCCCCTTTTGTTGCGAGCGACAGGGAAGGCCAGTTATTCAAAGCCGTTTCTGAAAACTCTGAAAAAATGTTGACCGCTTTTGATGGCGTTTCAGCCCTTGCAAGTCGAGGTGCAGCTGCCGAGGCATTGGCTTATATATCCAGTAATGTGACGCCGGTTACGCGACCTCTGGAAGAAGCAGTGGCCGGGCTTGTCCAGATGAATATTGACGAGGCGGGCAATGCGGGTAAAGCGTCCGAGGCGTCTTATCAAAGTGGCTTGATGTTTGTCATTTTTATTATTGTTGCCGCTGCGCTGGCGACTATTGTGTTGGCGGTTTTATTTACTAAAAGCATTGTTGTGCCTTTGCGGGACATGTTGCGGGTCAATGACATGATCGCCAAAGGTGATCTGCGTACCGTTATTACGATCAATGGCAAGGACGAGTTTGCCGACCTTCTTCGCTCCACCCAGCAGATGCAGAACAACCTGCGCGACACCATCAAGCTGATTGGTGATTCAGCCACTCAACTGGCCTCGGCATCCGAGGAGATGAACGCTGTGACTGAAGAATCCAGCAAAGGGTTGATGCGTCAAAACACCGAAATCGACCAGGCGGCGACGGCGGTCAATGAAATGACTGCGGCTGTTGATGAAGTCGCCCGTAATGCCGCTTCGGCGTCTGACGCTGCCAAGGCTTCTGATCAGGCAACCCGCACTGGCGCTTCGCGCGTCACCAGCACCGTCACTGCCATCGAGCGACTCAGTCAGACCGTGCAGAACACCAGCGGTGATGTTCAGCGTCTGGCTGTACAGTCCAAGGACATCAGCAAGGTGCTGGACGTGATCCGTACCATTGCCGAGCAGACGAACCTGCTGGCCTTGAACGCAGCCATTGAAGCGGCACGAGCCGGGGAGCAGGGCAGAGGGTTTGCCGTTGTCGCCGATGAGGTGAGGGCGCTGGCGCATCGTACTCAGACTTCCACTCAGGAAATCGAGCAAATGATCGGTGACATCCTCAAGGGCACCGAACAGGCCACCAAAGCCATGAGCGAGAGCTGCGAGCAGGCGCAAGGCACGTTGGGTGTGGCCCATGAAGCGGGCGCGGCGTTGACCTTGATTGCCAAGGCCATCAATGAAATCAACGAAATGAACCTGATGATCGCCACCGCTTCCGAGCAGCAAGCCCAAGTGGCTCGTTCGGTGGACGGCAACCTGATGAGTATTCGTGATCTGTCAATTCAGAGTGCAACAGGAGCCCATCAGACCGCAGCGGCCAGTTCCGAGTTGTCGCGTCTGGCGGCTGACATGAACAGGCTGGTGGGACGATTCGCCCTGTAAATTTCAGGCTCGTAAAACTGTAGCGACGTGACAGTCGCTACAGTTTTTTGATCCGCGTTTATGACCCCTGTCTTTCATAGGCCACACGCAAGCGTTCACGGATGTTACTCAAATGCCGGCGCATGGCAGCCTTCGCGCCGTCTGAGTCCCGGTTGGCGATAGTGGCGTAGATGTCGTGATGTTCCTGGCGCAACCTGGTGCTGTAATCCTCGATGGCCGTATTGGCCAGCGCTGCCGAGTTGAGACGGTTACGCGGAATCAGCGTCAGGCCGAGATGTTCGGTGATATCCGCGAAATAGCGATTGTCGGTGGCCAGAGCAATTTGCTGATGAAACTCAAAATCAGCGGCTGCAGCTTCGGCCCGGCTGGCAGTCGGGTCTTCTATGATGCTCAGCGCCTGTTGCATGCGCGCCAGTTGATCCTCGGTTCTGCGCAGGGCCGCGAGGCCGGCAGAATCGACTTCGATACCGATACGTAACTCGATGACCGCCATCACGTCGCCAAGCGTGCGGTCTGCCTGAGGATCGATTTGATCGACTCGCTGCCGAACCACAAATGTTCCGATACCGTGCCGCGTTTCTACCAGACCGTGGGATTGCAGGTGCGAAATGGCTTCGCGCACCACCGTGCGACTCACGCGGTGCTCTTGGGTAATGTGTTTTTCCGGGGGTAGCTTGTCACCGACCTTGAGTTGGCCGTCTTCAATCATGCCGGTCAGGATATTGACCAGCGCCAGTGTCAGATTGCGCGGACGTCTTATGGACGAATCGCCCTCTGCCGGTTCGAAAATCGGGGTGGGATTCATGGTGTTCCACCTGATGAAAAAATGCGCTTTCCAGCAGCGCCCATTGACGCGCTGTCAGCTCTTCACAGCTTTCACATAAAGAAACGGCGCGACTGTCAGGTCGCGCCGTTTCTTTTACGGAGCACTGAACAGGTCAGTCTCAGGCGATTGGCTGATCGCTCCACTCGCTGTTTACAAGACGCTTGAGACCCAGCGGGTTGGCGTTCTGCAACGCTTCCGGGAGCAGGCTGTCAGGGTAGTTCTGGTAGCAGACCGGACGCAGGAAGCGGTCAATCGCCAGCGTACCCACTGAGGTGCCGCGAGCATCGGAAGTCGCCGGGTATGGACCACCGTGAACCATGGCTTCGCAGACCTCAACACCGGTTGGGTAGCCGTTGACCAGAATGCGGCCGACTTTCTCTTCCAGTACCGGCACCAGCCATTGGTACTTCTGCAGATCGCTCTGTTCGCCGATCAGGGTAGCGGTCAGTTGACCGCGAAGGGCTTGCAGCGCGCTTTTCAGTTGCGCGTCGTCAGCGACTTCGATCACTAGAGTCGTTGGACCGAACACTTCTTCCTGCAGCAGTGGATCGCCGTTGAGCAGCAGACTGACGTCAGCTTTGAACAGCTGCGCCTGAGCCTGTTTGCCTTCCTGCGGTTTGCCTGCCAGATGAGTCACACCGGGATGCGACAGCAGATGCTCTACGCCTTTGCTGTAGCTGCGCAGGCCGCCAGCGTTCAGCATAGTTTGAGGAGCCTGGCCGCCCATGTGTTCCTGAAGTTGCTCAAGGAAGCGGGTGAAGGTTGGCGAGCTGATGCCGATCACTACGCCGGGGTTGGTGCAGAACTGACCTGCGCCCATGACGACGGATGCTGCGAGATCCTTGGCCACGGTATCGCCGCGAGAAGCCAGCGCTTCAGGCAGCAAGACGACCGGGTTGATGCTCGACATTTCTGCGAACACCGGGATTGGCTCAGGACGTTCGGCAGCCATTTTGCACAGTGCGTCGCCACCGCTCAGGGAGCCGGTAAAGCCAACGGCCTTAATAGCCGGATGCTTGACCAGACCTTCGCCAACACCGCTGCCGAAGATCATGTTGAACACGCCTTTCGGCATTTTGGTTTTTTCTGCTGCGCGGATGATCGCAGAACCGACCAGATCGGCCGTCGCCATGTGGCCGCTGTGCGCCTTGAATACCACCGGGCAACCTGCAGCCAGTGCTGCAGCGGTGTCGCCGCCAGCGGTAGAGAAGGCCAACGGGAAGTTGCTGGCACCAAACACGGCAACCGGGCCTACCCCGATGCGGTATTGGCGCAGGTCGACGCGTGGCAATGGCTTGCGATCCGGCAGTGCCAGATCGATGCGCGCACCGAGGAAATCACCGCGACGCAGGACTTTGGCGAACAGACGCATCTGGCCGCTGGTACGACCGCGCTCACCTTGAATACGGGCGGCTGGCAGAGCGGTTTCCTGACAAACGATAGCGACGAAATCATCACCGAGCTGATCCAGCTCGTCGGCGATGGCATCAAGGAATTCTGCACGGCGAGCCGGGTTCAGCTGGCGATATTCAAGAAAGGCGCCTTTGGCTGCCAGTGCTGCGGCGTCGATTTCCGCATCAGTAGCCTGATAGAAGCTGTAGGGCAGTGCTTCACCGGTAGTAGCATCGAGACTTTTGTGTTGCGGCTCGCCAAGGGCGCTGCGTGCGCCTGCGATGAAGTTGTGGCCGAGAACATTAGGCATCTTTGTCTCCTGTTTTTATTTGCGGGTTTAATCAGGCTGCTGCCTGTCTTAGAGATCTGCCAACCGTTCGATGACGGTAATGTGAGCTTACCAGCAACTGCACGGCTCAACATGTTAACAGTCATCGTACAACTATGGGTATGACTGCGCAACCTTGGAGATTCCATGCTGGCCTGCAATCTTCCCCGCTGGCCATTAACCCGGCTTTAGCCGGAAGATTGCATAGATCCTGTGGCAGCGAGGCTTGCCCGCGATAGGGCCACCACGATTCAGCAGGTTCAACGCGTCATCGTTCATCGCGGGCAAGCCCGGCTCCCACATAAGATTGCGCTCTTCTGTGGGACCGGCTTCAGCCGGGAGGGTGTCTGGACATCCACCAAACATTCTTCGTCTGAAATACCGTCCTCCCGGCAGAAGCCGGTTCTACGTGATTGCATAGATCCTGTGGGAGCGAGGCTTGCCCGCGATAGGGCCACCACGCTTCAGCAGGTTCAACGCGTTATCGTTTCATCGCGGGCAAGCCCGGCTCCCACATAAGATTGCTGGCGAACTTAGCATTTCCCGCCGCGCCGGATTTCAAACCGTTCTTTTCGGTTTCCGGGCGCCGTACCTTTACATCTCTAGCCGCCGCAACGCGCCAATCACCTCACGCAGCGCGCGATGGACCGGCTTATCCTGGCGCAGCACCAGGCTCAGGTCGCGGCTCAAAGGTGGCGTCAGGCTGCGGATTTGCAGGTTACGCCGATGGTGAGCAGTGGCCACCGCAATACGTGGGACGATGCTGTAACCCAGCCCGGCAGAGACCATTTCCTTGATGGCTTCGATGCTCCCCAGTTCCATTACCGGACTGGGTCGAACACCTGATTGCTGGAACCATTGATTGATCAGCAGGCGCGTGCTGCTGCCTGCTTCGAATACCACCAGCGGCAAACTGCTCAGGGCGTCGGCATTGATCGACGGCTTCAGGCCAGTCTGGTCAGGGGCAAAAATTGCCACCATTTCGTCCTCCAGTAAGGTCGTGAAGTGCAGACTACGACCCGCTGCAGGCAAGGTGACCAAGGCCAGATCAATTCGATTTTCTTCTACAGCCTTCAGGATGGCCTCGGTATTGCCGGTGCAAACCCGTACATCCAGTTTCGGGAACGCCGTGCGCAAGGTTTTCAGGACTGGCGGCAGCAGATGAATGCAAGCGGTGGCGCCGGTGCCAATCACGACTTGTCCGGCAACGCCTTGAGCATGGCTGGCGAGATCCTGAAGCGCGTCATCAATCACCGAATCAATACGACCGATATGGCTCAGCAAGGTCAGGCCGGCAGCCGTCGGTTTCAGACGTTTGCCGACTCGCTCGATCAGGCGCAGGTTGAGGCGTTGTTCCAGCAGGCGAATATGCAAGCTGACCGCTGGTTGGGTGAGGTTCAGCGTAGTGGCCGCGGCTGAAAAGCTGCCCTGATGAATGACCTCGGAAAAACTGTTCAAGTGATTCAGATTCAACGCTTGCATGGCAAAGTTTTACTTATGCTGAGGATGATTAATCATAGCTTTATTAAGGTTGGTAGGGTCGGCATGATTGCCGACTTGCAATCGCTACCGAGAACGAAGATGAGCCACGATCTAATCCTGCGCACCGCTCGCGAGGATGACATGCCCGCTGTACAGGCTATCTATGCGCACCATGTGCTGACCGGCATTGCCAGTTTCGAACTACAGCCGCCGTCAGTGGAGGAGATGCTGCGCCGCCGTGCCGAAGTGTTGTCGCGCAAGTTGCCGTACCTGGTTGCCGAACTGGAGGGAGCGGTGGTCGGTTACGGTTACGCCACGTTGTATCGACCCAGGCCCGGCTACCGTTTTACGGCGGAAGACTCCGTGTATATGGCTGAAGGCATGGGTGGCAAAGGCATCGGTCAGGCACTGTTGGCTGCAGTCATCGAGCACTGCGTGCAGGGCGGCTGGCGACAAATGGTGGCGGTAATCGGCAATAGTGAAAACCATGGTTCGCTGCGGCTTCATGAAAAGCTGGGGTTTCGTCGGGTCGGGGTTTTTGAGTCGGTGGGCTTCAAGCACGGGCGCTGGGTCGACACAGTGTTGATGCAGCGAGCATTGGGCGATGGTAGCGGCAGCCTTCCGAATGATCAGTAAGACAGGCAGAGTCGATAGACTATTTGCATATTAGTTTATAATTTAAATGCATTTTCGGAATAAATTATCCGGTGATAAGGTTTTAACCAGTCACTGGAAACCTTGAGAAAAGTTATAAGAAAGGGATTTCGGCTGACGGCCTGATTTATCACTTCTCAAGGAATACCTGCATGGCAGCTTTTGATCATCTCACCCGTCGTCGTTTGCTCGGTTTGACCGGCGTTGCCCTGGCCAGTCCTCTACTGGCGTCTGTTCCCGGTTTTGCCTGGGCTGCCGATGAGCATGCCGGGCACAATGCTGGCGGCGGTGATGCGGAGCCAGCAGGCACCGGGGAATTCATCAAACTTGCCGAAACACGCAAACTCAAGCTGGCGGTGAATCTCAACGCGGTCTGCCTGGCGCCGGTGGTGATTGCCCATGGGCAGGGCTTTTTCACCAAACATAATCTGGACGTGGAGCTGGTCAACTTCGGCAACTCTACAGAAGTGCTGCTTGAAGCCATTGCCACTGGCAAGGCGGATGCGGGGGTCGGCATGGCGCTGCGCTGGCTCAAAGCGCTGGAGCAAGGTTTCGACGTCAAGCTCACCGCCGGAACCCACGGTGGTTGCCTGCGTCTGCTCAGTGCCGTCAACAGCCCGGTGCAGAAGCTCGAAGACCTGAAGGGCAAGGCCATTGGTGTCACTGACATGGCCAGCCCGGACCGTAACTTCTTCTCCATCCTGCTCAAGAAGCACGGCGTTGATCCGGTGCGTGACGTCGAATGGCGGCTGTACCCAGCGGATCTGCTCGGCACTGCGCTGGAGCGCGGTGAAGTGCAGGCAGTCAGTGGCAGTGACCCGTTCATGTACCGCCTGATTCAGGGCGGCAAGGCCCGCGAACTGTCAAACAACCTGGTCGAGGAATACGCCAATCTCAGCTGCTGCGTTGTCGGTGTGACCGGCAAATTGGTGCGCGATGAGAAACGCGTCGCGGCGGCTTTGACTCAGGCCATTCTCGAAGCCCATGACTATTCCGTGAAAAATCCGGAAGTCGTCGCCAAGGGCTTCCAGGCTCACGCCCTGAACACGTCGGTTGAAGAAGTGAAAGCCATTCTTCACGACCACACCCATGGCCACCATGCGGTTGGCGCAGCCTTGACCAAGGAAATCGTCACCTACGTGACCGATTTGCAGACGGTTGAAGTGATTCGCAAGAGCACCGACGCCGTAGCGTTCTCTAAGGAGATTACCGCCGATGTCTTCAATTGAAGCCGCGCCGCACATCGCGGTGCTTGAGCGAGCACCTGCCAGATTCTGGCGACAGGGGACGGTGGCCGTTGTCGCCTGGATTGGCGTCGCGCTGCTGATCGCTTATTTCCCTAATGCCACCCGTAACTGGCCCATGACTCAGGGGCTGGCCAATCTGTGTCTGGCGATTGCCGCGCTGATCGGCCTGGCGGGCATTTTGGGTCACTGGTTTCCCGTTGTGCAGCGCCGCGCCTATCCAGCAGGTGCCTGGCTGATTGCCTTGCCGGTGTTGTTGGGGATTTGGGAATTGCTGACCGCCAAGCTGGCCTTGTTGCCGGTGCCGTTTTTTGCGCCACCGCAGGCGCTGCTGGATGTGTATGTCGAAGACTGGCCGCGGCTGGCCGACAGCTTGTTTAACTCGGCGCTATTACTGGGCACGGGCGTGGCGCTGGGTGCCGTGACCGGTTTTGTTGCCGGTGTCGCCATTGGCTGGTCAACCAGCATCGGCTACTGGTTGCACCCGGTATTGCGCATTCTGGGCCCGGTGCCGTCGACGGCATTACTGCCGCTGTGCTTCTTCCTGTTTCCCAGCAGCTGGAGTGCCAGCGTGTTTCTCATCGCACTGGCCACCTGGTTCCCGGTCACGGTGCTGACCTGGTCGGGGGTTGCGAGTGTCGATAAGGCTTATTACGACGTCGCCCGGACGCTGGGCGCCAAACCGGGCTTTCTGATTTTCAACGTGGCGATTCCGGCTGCACTGCCTCACGTGTTCGTCGGCCTGTTCATGGGCCTTGGCGCGTCGTTCTCCACGTTGGTCGTTGCGGAAATGATGGGCGTGAAATCAGGCATTGGCTGGTACTTGCAATGGGCGCAAGGCTGGGCCGCCTACGCCAATATGTATGCGGCGTTGCTGATCATGGCGCTGGCCTGTTCCGGATTGATTTCGGGGCTCTTTCTCATACGTGATCGCCTGCTGGCCTGGCAACAAGGAGCCATGAAATGGTAGCTACTGCATCTGCTTCAACGGTTTCAACGTCAGCCGGGCTGGCGTTGCGGATTGAAAACCTGAGTCATGGATTTGCGTTGGACGGCCAGCAGTTGCCTGTTCTGGAAAACGTTTCACTGGACGTGGCTCCGGGCGAGTTCGTCGCCTTGTTGGGGCCGTCGGGATGCGGCAAGTCCACTTTGTTGCGACTGGTTGCCGGGCTGGAACCCGCTGACAGTGGAGCTTTGTTGGCGGATGGCCTGGCGATCGCCGGCCCCGATCCGAGCCGTGTGGTGGTCTTTCAGGACCCGACGCTTTATCCGTGGCGGCGAGTCTGGGACAACGTGGCACTAGGGCTACAAGCTCAGGGGCTGCTCAAAAGCCACTCCGGCAAAGTTGATGCTGCGTTGGCCACGGTGGGCCTCAGCAGTTTTGCCCGCGCTTATCCGCGGCAATTGTCAGGCGGGATGGCTCAGCGTGTGGCGCTGGCACGTGCGCTGGTCAACGAACCGCGACTGCTGATTCTCGATGAACCGCTTGGCAAACTCGATTCGCTGACGCGCATCACCATGCAAAAGGAATTGATCGATCTCTGGCAACGTCAGGGATACACGGCATTGCTGGTGACTCATGACGTTGAAGAAGCCTTGCTGCTGGCCAATCGTGTCATCGTTTTCAGCGACCGACCGGCCACCATCAAGGCACAACTTACAATCGAGCGACCTTATCCGCGCCATCGCGACGATCCGTATCTGGTCGACCTGCGCAAGCAGATTCTGGGGCTGCTCGGGCTGGGGGAGAGCTGGTAGCGGTTTTAGAAACAGTTTTCAGAAACGGGGCTTTTAGAAACGCGCCTGAGCTGAGTACTCCGGCCCGTCATTGAAGCAGGCCAGATCAACCAGCAGTGTTTCCCATTCCACGCCATCGACGAACTGGTCCAGATGCGCCTGACCCGCTTCGGCATCCGAAGCGGTGATGGTTTTTATCGTCTCTGGCTGAGGGGCGAGGCTCTCATGGGCTGGCGTTACTTTGATTGCGAGGCGAGACAGTAGCGATTCTTTGAGCATCAGTAGATAGGACATGAGCGGGTTCCTTTCTGAGGGCGAGTGTATCGACTGCGCGCACTGTTATTGGACGAAACGCGGGTACAAGACGTTTAATTGGTGCGCCTTATATGGCGATTGGTCCGGCCGTGCAACGAATAGCGGCCTGACACCTTGCTCTTGAAAATAACGTGCCAACCTGGAACGGGCGTTCAGTTTTAAGGCCGGGCAGGATGATTGCGACGGGTTGTCTTTGCCGGTAGGGTAGCCAGCTGTCTGGCAAGGAGCTTGAAATGACTCAGTTAACCCCGCCCGGAGTGGCGGATGCAGCAGCCGATCGACCTAAACAACGTCGCGCGCCAAAGGGCGAAAAACGCCGTGAAGAATTGCTCGATGCTGCTTTGCAGGTATTTTCACTGGAGGGGTACAGCGGTGCCTCGGTGGCTCAGGTGGCGGCGATTGTCGGCATATCGGTTGCCGGGCTCCTGCATCACTTTCCCAGCAAGATTTCGCTGTTGATGGGTGTGCTTGATCGGCGTGACAAAGCCAACAGCCGAATTGCCGAAGAAGTCCGTGCCGATAAAAGCCTGACGGGTTTGCTGGGCAGTTTGCGCGCGATCAACCGGTCAAATGCCACGGCACCCGGTGTGGTGCGTGCCTTCACGATTCTCAACGCAGAAAGCCTGGTAGAAGGGCATCCGGCCTGGAACTGGTTTCAGGATCGCTACGAGTTGATTTACGGAAAGTTGATCGAACAATTTACCGATCTGGTC
This sequence comes from Pseudomonas syringae group sp. J309-1, assembly GCF_032582135.1. Lineage (NCBI taxonomy): Bacteria > Pseudomonadati > Pseudomonadota > Gammaproteobacteria > Pseudomonadales > Pseudomonadaceae > Pseudomonas > Pseudomonas syringae group sp. J309-1. The sequence continues at coordinate 120,473 of NZ_JAWHNU010000010.1, forward strand.
AATGCGGGAGAGGTGCGGGCCGATGTCGACCTGCCGGGACTTGTCCAGGAAATCCTGGCAATGATGGACGGTTTGCAGGTCCAGTGGCTGCGCTTTCCGGAGAAAGTCGATCTGGTGGAGCGTTTCGATACCTACATCGCACGGGTCGATGCAGCGATAAGAGTTCGTCCCTGAACCCGTCCGGACCTCGTGAGAGGTCCGGCTCTATCCTTGAATCAGTGCTTAGTTACCGCTTGCGCTGCCTTGAGTGGTGGTGTCATCAGTGGTGTCGTAGCCATCACCTTCGCTGGTGTCGGTGTCGCCGGTGCCTTGATCAAGCACGCCGCCGGTTTTGACTGCCGAATCACGCAGCGTGGAGTTCAGCGCCGAGCGTGGCAGCGGGTTGCTGGTGGTGGTCGACAGTTCCTGACGGAACGGGTTGACCAGCTTGGCGTTCAGGCGGATATCCTGAGACGACGCGCCCACCGACAGGTTGAAGCTGTCTGCGTCCACAACCCATTGCTTGCTGTCCACGTCGTAGTAAGCCAGCGAGCGATCGTTGAGCTCGATGGTGACACGCTTGCTTTCGCCCGGCTTCAGGAACACTTTCTTGTAGCCTTTCAGCTCCTTGATAGCGCGCTCGACTTTCGGGTTCTGCTGGCCAACATACAGCTCGGCAACTTCGGAACCACCCACCTTGCCGGTGTTGGTCAGGTCGAACGATACCTTGATTGGCGTGTTGCCCACTGCGACACCCGGAGTAACGGTGATGTTGCTGTAGCCGAAGGTGGTGTACGACAGGCCGTAACCGAACGGATAGAGCGGCTTGATGCCTTTCTTCTCATAACCACGATAGCCAAGGAGCAGGTCGTCCTTGTAGCTCATGGTTTTCAGCGTTTCTTCGTTGTCGAATTTCGGGAAGGTCGCGTAGATCGGGTTATCTTCGATGTTGCGTTCGATACTGATCGGCAGCTTGCCCGACGGGTTGACCTTGCCGAACAGGATTTCAGCCAGAGCCTGACCGCCGTTCTGACCCGGGTAGAACGCGTGCAGCGCAGCAGGAACCTGATCGATCCAGTCGCTCATCTTCAGACCGGTACCGCCGTGCATGGTCACCACGGTGTTCGGGTTGACCTTGGCGATGTTCTGAATCAGCTCGTTCTGGAATTCCGGCAGGTCGAAGCTGTGGTCGAAACCTTCGCCTTCGTATTCGCTGCTGTTACCCACTGCAACCAGCACTGCATCGTACTGAGACAGATCCTGCGGAGCAGTCAACGAAGCCCAGCTCATTTGCACGCCAACCAGGCCGCCCATGGTGGAGAGGTAGCCATTGCGACGCGAGTATTCCAGCTTGATGTCGTAAGCCTTGCCTGCTTCCAGGTTGACCTTGGCGAACACTGGAATGGTCGGCGGGATGCTGTTGCTCGGCAGCGGCTTGCCGTCACCGTTGTCCAGGACCTTCTTGCCGTTTACGTACAGACGCACTGCGCCGTCGGCACGGACCTTGAACACCTGGTCGCCGCTGGTGGTCGGTGTGATCTGACCGGTGTAACGAATCGAAGTGTTCGACGTGTCGCCGTTGACTGGCAGAGAGTCAGTGGACCAGTCCAGATCAACGTGTTTGTCGGTACGGGTCGCCGCAGCATCACCGGACCAGTTGGCGTTGGTGAAGAACTCGGTTTTCAGGCCGCTGACGCTTTTGCCATCGCTGTCTGCGTGGCTCCAGGTAGTGGCGCTCGGGTCCAGCGACAAGCCGTCGATGAACTCGACCTTGGCGTTAGGTGCCAGCTGCTGCAGACCGCTCAGCTCACTGATGTAGTGGGCTGCCATGACGTTGGCGCTACCGAAACCGGTAGGCGGCGCGTACTTGGCCAGGGTGCCGACCACTGCGATCTTCTTGACCGTTTGCTTGTTCAACGGCAGCAGGTTGTTGTCGTTTTTCAGCAGCACGATGCCTTCACGCGCAGCGTTTAGAGCAACCTTGTTGCTGGTGGCGCTGTTCATGTTGTGCGCGGTCAATGGCGCTTTGCTGTCGAACTTGTACAGGTAGATCTGCTTGAGGATGCGGCGAACCTTGTCATCGATGGTCGCTACGTCCAGCTCACCGCTGTCCAGGTAAGGCTTGAGGATGGTGCTATTCATCTGATAGCCCATCATGTCCAGGTCGGTGCCTGCCTGAGCGGCGTTCATACCGTGGACTACAGCGTTGTAGTCGCTCTGTACGAAGCCTGGATAGCCCCATTCTGTTTTCAGAATGTCGCGCATCAGGTGTTCGTTTTCGCAAGCGAACTCACCGTTCACCTTCTGGAAGGCGCACATCATCATCGCGACCTTACTGTTCTTCGAAGCGGATTCGAAGGCAGGCAGGGTCATTTCGCGCAGTACGCGCTCGCTGATGGTTTCGTCCAGGTTGAAGCGGTTGCTTTCCTGGTCGTTGGCTGCGTAGTGCTTGGCGTTCGCCCATACACCACGGGACTGAATACCGTTAATCACTGCTGGGCTGAGGCTTGCACCCAGGAACGGATCTTCACCGGAAAGGTATTCGAAGGCACGACCGCTGTAAGGCATGCGGTACAGGTTGACACCAGGGCCAGTCACGAACTGGTAGCCGCCGGTAGCGGTGTCGTAACCCAGGGCGCGACCCAGATCGATGGCACGACGCGGGTTCCAGGTAGCAGCCAGGTTAGGACCGGACGGATAAACCACGCCCTGAGCGTTGCCTTCGCTGGTGTAACGAACACCGACGCCGCCGTCAGCACCGTGAATCTGCGGGATGCCATATTGAGTCAATGGCTTCACATCCCAACCACCGGTGCCGCCGATGTAGGCCAGCTTTTCTTCCAGGGTCATTTTTTTCAGGGTTTTTTCCGCGGCCTTCTCGGCACGGCTTACCTTGCCTTCATCCAGCGAAGGGCTAGTGGCCGCGCTGGTGGCTGCGTGGACCTGTGATACTGCCAGCGCCAGCAAAGCGAGTGCATACTTTGCACCGATCATTTTCCGTTTGTTCATGTATTACTCCGACTACCAATTTTCAAGTTTTATGCTGTTAAAGGCTGCTCAATTCTGACTGCTCACGAACTTTTATTCGGGCAATACTTCACCTTCTTCGCGACTTTCCGAGTATTAATCTCAGCGCAATAGTTAGTGTTTTAAACGTGTATTTATATTGTAAGAGTTATGTGTTTCGTGTCTTTACTTGATATCACTGTGACATCACAAGATGGCACTTTGATTCGCGTTGGCGGCGTAATTAAGACAATTCTCGACCCGGAATGTCAAACAAAAGCTCGTTTTGAGTGAATTTTTGTTTTTTTTGCTTACAAATTTGAACTCATGCTAAACCTACTGGTCGATTGGTTTAAGAATTTTCGGCGAGCGATTCATCTTCGCTGCTGGCACGATGCCGAGGTTCCCCTTAGTTGCGGTTTAATGCCTCTGTTTTTCGGTGGGTATTGCGTAGCTATTTATTATTATTTTGCGGGAGATAGTTTATGAAGTTGCCTCTTATTGGTGCGGGCGTGGTGTTGGGTTTTGCACTTACTGGTGCTGCAATCGCTGCTGAAGCCACCGATGCCGATGCGAAGTCGGGTGCTACCGATTCCACGGTGCTGACCCAGACTCAAGACGCCAAAGTGTTGAAAAAACAGCAAGCCCAGACCACCAAAGGCGGTCGTCCTCTCGACGCCACCAAAAACAATTCGCAAAAAACCTCGAATTGATGGTCTAACCGTTTTTCTACCGGCCTCCTGATTGATCCCGATTCGGTCAAGAGGCTGGTACCCTTGCTCCTTCGATCTGTACAGATGCCCGCACCTATATGTCCGCCCCCGTCGATACCTCCCGATTAGTGATCCCCGATGCCGAGCAGGTTTGCGCCTGGTTGATGGAAAATGCCGGTCTGAAGACCGTTGATCTGGAACGTGCCCGTCGTCTGGCTCAGGAATCGGCTCAAGAGTCCGAATCCGCCGAGCTGCTGGGCTTGCTGACCCGATTGGGTCTGGTCTCCGAATTTGAACTGGCCCGTGCCTGGGCGGCTCTTCTTGATGCGCCGCTGGTGCTGGCCGAGTCCGCGCCGCCGCTGCTGGACCCGTTGCCGCCGTTGACCGAGCGCTTCATGCGTCACTACCAGATCGTGCCGCTGGGCTGGAGTGACGGTGGCTTGCGCGTGCTGGCGGCCAATCCGCATCTGCTGTATCCGTTTCAAGCCGTTGCGTACGCCTGCGATGTGCCGGTCTTGCTGTCGGTCGGCCCCCGTAATGAAGTCGAAACCCTCATTGAGCGTTATTACGGCCAGGGTCGCTCAGCCATGGGCACGCTGATCGAGAACCTCGACGAAGAGGGCGGCTCGCTTGAGGACATCGAACACCTGAAAGACATGGCGTCCGAAGCGCCGGTGATTCGTCTGGTCAACCTGATCCTGCAACGGGCCGTCGAGCATCGCGCCTCCGACATCCATATCGAACCATTTGAAAGCCAGCTCAAAGTCCGTTACCGCATCGACGGTGTCCTGCACGAAGCCGAAGCGCCGCCGTCCAGTTCATCGGCGGCGGTGATCTCGCGGGTGAAGATCATGGCCCGGCTTGATATTGCCGAGCGTCGGCTGCCTCAGGACGGGCGGATCATGCTGCGTATTCAAGGCAAGGAGCTCGACTTGCGGGTTTCTACCGTGCCCACCAGTTTTGGTGAGTCGGTGGTCATGCGTCTGCTGGATCGGCAGACCATCAATTTCGACTTCCCGAGCCTGGGCTTCGACGGCGAACGCCTCGACGAATTTCTTGAAGTACTGGAACGGCCTCACGGCATCCTGTTGGTGACCGGTCCGACCGGTTCCGGTAAAACCACAACGCTCTACACCGCACTGTCCCGGCTGAACACCGCCGAACGCAAGATCATCACTGTTGAAGACCCGGTGGAGTACCAGCTCGAAGGTATCAATCAGATTCAGGTCAAGCCCGCTATCGGTCTCGACTTCGCTGGAGCGCTGCGCTCCATCGTGCGTCAGGACCCGGACGTGATCATGATCGGTGAGATGCGTGACCTGGAAACCTGCCGTATCGCGATTCAATCATCGCTCACCGGTCACCTGGTGCTCTCAACCCTGCACACCAACAGTGCGGCGGCGAGTATTACCCGTTTGCTGGACATGGGCGTCGAGAGTTACCTGATTGCTTCCACCGTGAACGGTATTCTGGCCCAGCGTCTGGTGCGTCGTCTCGATCCTGCGACTCGCGAAGCGTTTGAAGCACCGCCTGAATTAATAGAAGAGCACGGACTTGATCGTTTTACTGACGAACGTCCCATCATGCTGTACCGTCCACGCCCCGATGCGCCCGGTGGTGGCTATCGCGGCCGTAGTGCCATCACTGAATTGCTGGTGATGAACGAAGAATTGCGCAGCCTGCTGATGCGTCATGCCGATGCGTCGACGCTGGAGCAAGCGGCCCGTCGTGGTGGTTTACGGACCCTGCATGAAGAAGGTTTGCGTCAGGCAGTGGCCGGTGTCACCTCTCTTGAGGAAGTCTTGCGGGTGACCCGCGGGGAAGGTAATTGAGCCTGTTTAAATATCGCGCCCTGGACAGTCAGGGCGTTGCTCAAAATGGCACCCTGGATGCCAAGGATCAGGACGCGGCCGTCGCTGTTTTGCAAAAGCGCGGCCTGCTGGTCCTGCAAATCGACCCTGCGGGTATGGGCGGCCTGCGTAATGCACTCGGCCGCGGCATGCTCAATGGTGCGGCGCTGGTGAGTTTTACCCAGCAACTGGCAACGCTGCTCGGTGCCGGTCAGCCTCTGGAGCGCTCGTTGGGCATCCTGCTCAAGCAGCCCGGCCAGCCGCAGACCCGGGCGTTGATCGAGCGCATTCGCGAACAGGTCAAGGCCGGTAAGCCGCTTTCGGCAGCGCTGGAAGAAGAGGGCACGCAGTTTTCTTCTCTTTATATAAGTATGGTTCGTGCGGGCGAGGCGGGCGGTGCGCTGGAAAGCACCTTGCGCCAGCTAAGTGATTACCTGGAGCGCAGTCAGTTGCTGCGCGGCGAAGTGATCAACGCGCTGATTTACCCGGCGTTTCTTGTTGTGGGTGTGCTGGGATCTCTGGCGTTGCTGCTGGCCTACGTGGTGCCGCAGTTCGTGCCGATCTTCAAGGATCTGGGCGTGCCGATCCCGTTGATCACTGAAGTGATCCTCGGCCTGGGTGAGTTTTTAAGTGCTTACGGGCTGGCGGTGTTGGCCGGGTTGATTGCCTTGATCTGGTTGGTGATGGTGCGCCGCAAGGATCCGGCCCGACGTGAACGTCATGATCGTCGTCTGCTGGGGATTCGCATCATCGGCCCGCTGCTGCAACGTATCGAAGCTGCTCGTCTGGCGCGAACATTGGGCACACTTCTCAATAATGGCGTTGCGTTGTTACAAGCGCTGGTCATTGCTCGTCAGGTCTGTACTAATCGCGCGCTGCAAGCGCAGGTCGCGCAAGCCGCAGAATCAGTGAAAGGCGGCGGCACGCTGGCCAGTGCCTTTGGTGCCGAGCCGCTGTTGCCGGATCTGGCCCTGCAAATGATTGAAGTCGGCGAACAGGCGGGCGAACTGGACAGCATGTTGCTCAAGGTCGCGGATGTATTCGACATCGAGGCCAAGCGCGGCATTGACCGGATGCTCGCGGCGCTGGTGCCTGCTCTGACCGTGGTCATGGCCGGGATGGTGGCAGTGATCATGCTCGCGATCATGCTGCCGTTGATGAGCCTGACCAGCAATATTTGAATTTTCGAAAGAGGAAACGATTGTGATGAGTTTCAGCCGTAAACGCTTCAAACCGGGCCGCAGACAAAACGGCTTCACCTTGCTGGAAATGCTCGCGGTTATCGTGTTGCTGGGCATTGTGGCGACCATTGTAGTGCGTCAGGTCGGCGGTAACGTCGACAAAGGCAAATACGGTGCGGGCAAAGCGCAACTGGCCAGCCTGTCGATGAAGATCGAAAGCTACGCGCTGGACGTCGGTTCGCCTCCTAAAACCCTGCAGCAACTGGTGGAGAAATCCGGCAATGCTTCCGGCTGGGCTGGCCCGTATGCCAAGCCTTCGGACCTTAAAGACCCGTTTGGTCACCCGTTCGGCTATCGCTTCCCGGGCCAGCACGGCACGTTTGACCTGATCTTTTTCGGCCAGGACGGCCAGGCAGGCGGCGAAGGCTACAGCGCTGACCTGGGCAACTGGGAATAATCACCGATCATGAACAGTCGTGCTGCAAGCCGTGGTTTTACCCTGATGGAAATGCTGGTGGTCATCGTTTTGATGAGTATCGCCATTGGTCTCGTAGGGTTCGGTTTACAGCAGGGCCTGAGTGCGGCGAAAGAGCGCCAGACTGTCGGGCAAATGGTCAACGCGTTACGCGCAACACGGGTCAAGGCGATTGTCACCGGGCAACCGGCGCGTACCGTTTTTGATCTCAGGTCGAAAGCCTTCCAGGCCCCGGACCAGCGTATTCATCACTGGCCGCCGGAATTGCAGGTGACTTTGCAGACGGCTGCGGAGATGGGCTCGACTGTCGAGTTTTACCCGGACGGCGGTTCCACCGGCGGCAACCTGACTCTGGTTAATGGTGACCGGCGCTGGCGCATCGACATCGGCTGGCTGACCGGCAGCGTGCAGTCCAAGGCGTTGCCATGAACGGCGGCAGCCAGGGTGGTTTCACCTTGCTGGAAATGCTTGCAGCGCTGACCGTGATGGCGGTGTGCAGCAGCGTGTTATTGGTGGCCTTTGGGCAGAGCGCACGGTCCTTGCAACAAGTGTCGCACAGCGATCGCCTGACACATGCGGCGCGTACGATCCTGGATCAGGAAGCTGCCGGTCCGCTGGAAAGCGGTACACGGCAAGGCGTTCTGGCGGGCGATATCAGCTGGCAGCTGGATATCCAGCAGATGCCGGGACGCAACGGTCAGGCCCGAATGTTCCGGCTGGACCTTGACGTACGTGAGCATCAGCGCCGGGCACAGTTCAGCACACTCAGGTTACGTGGCGCAGTCACCGGAGCCGGATCTTGAGACCGGCTCAGCGTGGTTTCACGCTGCTGGAAATCATGTTGGTGCTGAGCCTGCTGGGTGTATTGCTCGTTCTGGTGGGCGGCGCGATGCTCGGTGCTAACCGGGCCGTGCTCAAAGCCCAGCGTTACACCACCAGCCTGGACGAGATGCGTGCGGCGCAGAATTTCCTCCGAGATTCCATTGGTCAGGCATTACCGCTGGACAGTTCGGAAGACGACAGCGAAAGTAGCGGCTTTTTTGTCGGCTCAAGCCAGCGCCTGCAATTTGTTGCCACGTTGCCGGGGGAGCTGGGCGGCGGGATTCAGCTGCACACCCTTGAGGTAAAGGGTCGGGAGTTGCAGGTCGCTTTCGCGCAGATTCTGAGCACAGCCGATGGCACCACTTCCAGACCGTGGGGCGACCCGCAGGTGCTGGCGCGTAATGTTGAGTCGTTGAGTTTGAGCTACCGGGGTGTCACACCCAAAGGTGAGCCCACTGGCTGGATGGCCGACTGGCCCTGGCCAACGCGCCTGCCGCGAGCGGTGCGGATCGACGCTAAGCTCAACGGCCCGGTGCCATGGCTGACTGAAGTAGTGGCGCTGCGGCTGGATTTGTCTGGTGGAGCGGGCGGCCAATGAGGGCGGTACCCGATAAACAGCGCGGTGTCGCATTGCTGCTGGTGTTATGGGCTTTGGCGCTTCTTAGCCTGTTACTCGGCAGTCTGGCCAGTTGGGTGCAACTGGAAAGTCGCCAGGCATTGTGGGCCCGGCAACACACTCAGGCGCATTTGGCAGCAGAGGCTGGTCTGGCGATGGCAGTCAAAGGTTTGAGCGATCCGCTGGAACGTAAACGCTGGATCGCCGATGGCCGGGAAGTTGCATTGCGCTTTGATGATGCGCAGTTGCGGATCAGGGTGCGCAGCGAGCGCGGCAAGCTGGATTTGAACAGTGCAGTGGCGGGTGACATTGCCCGTCTGGCCCAGGCTTGCGGTGCCGGGAAAGATCAGGCTGCGGCCATGGCCCAGGAGATTGAAAGCCGTCGCGGTTCGGGTTCGCCGCCGCTGCGGGTGATTGAAGAAGTCAGGCAATTACCGGGCATGACTCAGGCGTTGTATCGCCAGATGCTGCCGGAAGTGACCTTGTGGAGTGGGCTGGACCGACCTGAACCGGCTTTTGCATCGCCGTTGTTGCGGCGGGCCTTGAACCTGCCAAACCAGAGCGCGGTGGGTAGCGATCCGGGTGAAGTATTAATGATCGAAAGTTACGCGCAACGCCCCGGCGGTTTCCATGCCGAGCTACAGACCACTGTTTTATTGAGCCCATCGGAGGGAAGCGCACAGCCTTATCGGGTCCTGCGTTGGCAAGAATGAATCGACTATTTTCAGCGCGGCAGATGACCTTGCCTGCGCCCTTACTGGCCCTTGCCGAGCGTATCGCCCAACAGTGGCGCGGCAGCCTGCTGCAACGCGGCTGGCAATTGTGGCTGGCGGAACTGCGGGCCTGCATGCCCGAGAAACTGCAGCGGCTGTTGATTCACGACACGCCAGAGCACTTGCATGCCTGGCCGTTGGTGGGATCGTTGCCGGTCCTGCCTGCAAACGTACAACAGGTTTTACTGCTGCCGCCGTCAATGGTGCTTGTGCAAAGCCTGCAACTGCCTCTGGCCGCTGCCCGGGACCTGAACACCGTGGTTGGTTATGAACTGGACCGATTTACGCCGTACGATGCCTCGCAGCTGTACTTTGTTGCCCGGCAGGACAAGCGCAGCGGCGCCTTTATTCATGTCACGCTGGTAGCGATTCTGCGCGAGCGGCTGGATGCGATTCTCAATGAATGCGCAACCCTCGGCTTGCAGCCGCACGCCGTGGATGTGGGCAGTGATCACGCGCCCCGCCTGGGTGTTGACCTGCTACCCGCTCCGTTGCGTCCTCGGCAGAAAAGCAATGGTCTGGGCCTGCAACGCAAACTCCTGTGGCTGTGCGGCGGCCTGTTGATCGTCGCCATGTTTCTCTGGCTCAACAGTCGCCAGCAATTGCTGGAAGAAATGCAAAGCACCGTCCAGGCACAAAGAGCCCAGGTCGCGCAGATTCAGAAAATCCGTCAGCAACTGACCAATACCCGCGGTGCCGCCAGTTACCTGATCCAGCGTAAAGCCGCGCAGCCGACGTATGCATCGCTGCTCAGCGAACTCACGGCTTGCTTGCCGCGTGACACCTGGATCGACCAACTGGAAATCACCGACAGCGCCGAAGTTTCGTTTTCCGGGCAAAGCGCCAAGGCCAGCGCCCTGATTGCCCGGGTGAAAGATTGCCACAGTCTGGACAACGCACAATTCCAGGGCGTCATTCAGCCTGACCCACAAACCGGCAAGGATCGTTTCTCGCTGCGCGCCCATTTGCATCAGGAGGCCGCAAATGCGCCGACCACTGACCAGCCGTGAACGTCGCGGTGCCGCGCTGATCGTATTGGCGCTGGTGCTGTGCTTCGCCTATTGGCTGCTGATCGACAGCTGGTTCGCCGGGCCGCTGCGTGAAATCGATGCTCAGGCCGACCAGCTACGTGAGCAGCAGCAGCGTTACGCGGGCTTGCTGAGCCAGGGCAACACGCTGAAAAAGCAACTGGAACAGGCCCGCAATGACCCTGCCAGCAGCACCAGCCTGTTGCCCGGCGATGATCCCAGCGCCGTGGCTGCCGATCTGATGCAGCGCATTGCCGACCTGATCAACAGTCACGCGAGCACCGGTGGCGGCTGTGCATTGACCCAGCGCATGCCGATCACTCCGGAACAGGACAGCGCCGAGCCGTACCGCCAGGTCAAGGTCAGCCTGACCCTGGAGTGCGCCATCGAGCCATTGACCGCGATCCTGCACGAGCTGGAATACCAGCGGCCGTTTCTCTTTGTCGATGAAATGAGCGTGCGCCGTGGCGCCGATGCGCCGGTTAAAGGCGGGGCTGGCAAGCTGGTCGCGCACTTACTGGTCCGTGGTTATCTGCAACCGGCAGGCGTTGAAGTTGAAGAGGCGTCCGAAGCTCAAGACGCGCCCGACACTGAAGAGGATGCCCAATGATCGGTTCATTGCGCTCCACCGAATGGGGCTTGCTCGGTCTGGCGGCCGTTCTCGGTCTGGTCATTACCGCAATTGTCAGCGGCGCTGCCAATTCCCCGGACTGGTTGCCGGCACAGGCTCCGCGTTCGCAAAATGACAAAGCCGGAAAAGCCCTTGTCGCCCCGAGTGCTACGCTGCAAAGCCTTGCGCAAACCTGGCAGGCCCCGCTGTTCAGTACCGACCGCACGCCGGATCGCTCGGTTGGAAAAGCTCAGGCATCCAGTCTCGCAGGCCTGACGTTGACCGGTATCATGATCGACGGCGAACTGCGCGTTGCCTTGATCAAACGTACTGACGGACCACCACTGAAAGTGCACCAGGGCGAGTCGCTGCCCAACGGCTGGAAGCTGGAAAAGCTGACCCCCATGCAAGCTGATTTTTCTTCCGACGGTCGCACTCAAAGCCTGGCGCTGCGTGCGCTGCGTTTGCCGCCGCCGTCTAAAACACCACCGATTTCTCTTCCTCGCGAGTCCACCCAGTAAATGGCTACTTCTTCAGGCGTTCGTCAATTCCCTCGCTTGCGCACTCCCATGTTGTGCCTGGCCACAGCTGTCGCCCTCGGCGGTTGTGCCACAGCGCCCAACAATTACGATCAAGACAGCGACATGTTGCGCGAGGCCCTGAACGGCACCGGCTCGCAACGTCCGCCGGTTGATCCGCGCAGTGAGCAGGTTCCGCAGGAAGCGTCGCAGCCTCAACCCGCCACAGCGCCTACCCGGCAGTTGATCCGTGGCAACCAGCAATTCGTGCGCAAGCCGACGGCCGCGTCGCCATCTTCAGCGCCTGCAGGCCGTAACGCTGAAGTCGGTGACATCGTTTTCAACTTCACCAACCAGCCCATCGAAGCCGTAATCAACAGCATCATGGGCGACCTGCTGCACGAGAACTACAGCATTGCTCAAGGCGTTAAGGGTGAGGTGAGTTTTTCGACCTCCAAGCCGGTCAACAAGCGGCAAGCGCTGTCGATCCTCGAGACGCTGCTCTCCTGGACTGACAACGCCATGATCAAGCAGGGCGATCGCTACGTGATTCTGCCCGCCAATCAGGCGGTCGCGGGCAAGCTTGTGCCGGAAATGACCGTATCCCAGCCCGCAGCCGGCATGTCGGCGCGGCTGTTCCCGCTGCGCTATATCTCGGCTACCGAGATGCAGAAACTGCTCAAGCCGTTCGCCCGGGAAAACGCCTTCCTGCTGGTTGATCCGGCACGCAACGTATTGAGCATGTCGGGTACGCCGGATGAACTGGCCAACTATCAGGACACCATCGATACCTTCGACGTTGACTGGCTCAAGGGCATGTCAGTAGGTGTGTTTGGTTTGCAGCGCGCCTCGGTTGGCGAGCTGATGCCAGAACTGCAAAAAATGTTCGGCCCCGACAGCGGCATGCCGTTGGCGGGCATGGTGCGTTTCCTGCCCATCGAACGGACCAACTCCGTGGTGGCGATTTCTTCGCAGCCGGAGTACCTGCGTGAAGTGGGTGACTGGATCCGGACCATCGACGAGGGTGGCGGCAATGAGCCGCAAATGTACGTCTACGATGTGCGCAACATGAAAGCCACCGACCTCGCCAAATACCTGCGCCAGATCTACGGTAATGGCGCGATCAAGGACGACTCTGCGGCCAAGGTTGCACCGGGTCTGCGCACCCGCTCGCTCTCGTCGTTGAGCTCGGGTGGTACCTCCAATGGCATGAACAACAGCACCGGCGGTTTCGGTGGCGTGGGCGGCGGCATGGGCGGTACCAGCAGCGGCATGGGGATGGGCAATAACCAGAACCAGGGCATGGGTAGTGGCGACGAAGAGCAGGACAGCGAAAGCAGCGAAGAAAACGTCGACAGCGAAGCTGACACCAGCGCGGAGCAGGGCGGCGGTACCGGTAACTCGCCCAAGGGCATCGACGCGAGCACCCGTATCACTGCGCAGAAGAGCAGCAACCAGTTGCTGGTCCGTACCCGTCCGGCGCAGTGGAAGGAAATCGAAGCGGCCATCAAGCGCCTCGATAACGCGCCGTTGCAAGTACAGATCGAAACGCGGATTCTCGAAGTCAATCTGACCGGCGAACTCGACCTTGGCGTGCAATGGTATCTCGGCCGTCTGGCGGGTAACTCTGGCACCACCAACATTGCCAATGCCGCTGGCAGCCAGGGCGCATTGGGCGGTGGCGGGGTGACAGTGGGTGATTCCTCGCTGTTTTACTCGTTCGTCAGCAGCAACCTGCAGGTCGCCCTGCGTGCGCTGGAAACCAACGGCCGCACCCAGGTGCTGTCAGCGCCGTCTCTGGTGGTGATGAACAACCAGCAGGCGCAGATTCAGGTCGGCGACAACATCCCGATCAGCCAGACCACAGTCAACACCACCAACTCCGATACCACCCTGAGCAGCGTCGAATATATACAGACCGGTGTGATTCTGGATGTGGTGCCACGGATCAATCCGGGCGGTCTGGTGTACATGGACATCCAGCAGCAGGTCAGTAATGCGGACACGTCTACTATCACCGCTACCCAGGCCAACCCGAGTATTTCCACCCGTTCGGTGTCGACTCAGGTTGCCGTCCAAAGCGGCCAGACGGTGCTGCTCGGCGGTCTGATCAATCAGAACAATGCCGAGACCTCCAGTTCGATACCGTACCTGGGCAATATTCCCGGTCTACGCTGGTTGTTCGGCACCACGAGCAAATCCAAGGCGCGCACCGAGCTGATCGTGCTGATCACGCCACGTGTGATTACCAGCAGCAGCCAGTCGCGTCAGGTGACGGATGATTATCGTCAGCAAATGCAGTTGCTGCGTCCGGAAAGGGTCAGCCACACCGGCATCGACGATTGATCCTTACCCCCCACTTAGCGCTGTCCTGAAGACAGGCAGCGCTCATCCGAGGTCTTGATTAATGTTGAAAGTGTTTGCCTTCATGTTGTTTGCCATGTGCGGGTTGGCTCAGGCCGGGCAGCCATTGTTGCGTGATCTGCCTCTGGCTTATGTGGAACAGGCCAGCACTGAAGTCAAAGACAAGCCGCTGGTCATCTTTTTACATGGCTACGGTGGCGATGAAACCAACCTGCTCAGCTTCACCTCGCTGATGCCGAGTGATTACAACTACCTGTCGGTGCGGGCGCCGATGAACGCAAGGGAGGAGGGCTATCAGTGGTTCACCCCGAAGCGGGATTCTGCCTATTACGACGGCGTAACGTCGGACCTTGAAAGCAGCGGGCAATTGCTGAAGCAGTTTATTGAACAGGCGACGAGCAAATACCAGACCCAGCCGTCAAAGGTCTTTCTGGTGGGCTTCAGTCAGGGTGCCATGATGAGCTACGAAGTGGCGCTGCGTGATCCCGGTCTGGTGGGAGGCTTTGCAGCATTGAGTGGCCACATGCTGCCGGTGCTCAAGGCGGAACTCAAGCCTGATCCGGCGCTGCGCAAACTCGCTGTCTTCATCGGCCACGGCACAGCCGACACACTGATCCCGGTGCAGGGCGCGAGCGATGCCGAGTCGTACCTGAAAGCGTTGGGGCTCAAGCCGCAATACCACGCCTATGCCCGGCTGCCTCACGGTGTGAACGAGACTGAGGTCAATGATTTGGCAGGCTGGCTCGAGAAGGTAACCCAGTAGTTGCGATGGGTTTGTGAATGAGGTCCACGTGGGAGCGAATTCATTCGCGAAGGCGGCAAGCCTGCAAAAATACTTGTGTCTGACACACCGCTTTCGCGAATGAATTCGCTCCCACACAGTTGCGCGGGAAATGCGTCAGGCCTTGCTGCTGTTCTCACCCCACCTCAATATCCAGCCGCTTCAACCGCGACGCCAATGTCGTCGGTTTCAAACCCAGCAACTCTGCTGCACCTCCCTTGCCGAACAACTTGCCATTACAGGCCTTGAGTGCCGCCTGCATGTTGCTTCGTTCCAGTTCTCTCACTTGAGCGTCGGTCATGATGCTCGTGGCGGGAAGCAGGGCAGGGGCGGCTTCGGTTCTGTTGGGCTCGTCTGGCAGGTCCATATTCAAATCCGCACCGTGAGAGGTGATCAGCGCTCGTTCGATAACGTTCTGCAACTCACGGATATTGCCGGGCCATGAATAGCGTTGCAGGCGTTCGATGTCGCTGTTGCGCAACCGGCGGCCCGGCATGTTCAAGCGTTTGGCGGTCTGTTTGAGGAAGTGTGCAGCCAATGGCGCAATGTCCATCGGCCGCTCGCGCAGGGCCGGGGACTGGATAGGAAAGACGTTAAGGCGGAAGTACAGATCCTCGCGGAAATGTTTGGCAGTCACTTCCTGACGCAAGTCCCGGTTAGTCGCGGCGATGATTCGCACATCAACCTTGCGCGTGCGTTCTTCGCCGACGCGCTCGAACTGACCTTCCTGTAGAACTCGTAACAGTTTGCTTTGCAGCTCCAGTGGTATCTCGCCGATTTCATCAAGGAACAGAGTGCCGCCATCCGCCAGTTCAAAACGTCCGACACGGTCACGAATCGCTCCGGTAAACGCACCGCGAATATGGCCGAAGAACTCGCTTTCAAACAGCTCGGTGGGAATCGCCGCGCAGTTGACCCTGATCAGCGGGTTGGCACTGCGTCGACTGGCCTGATGGATCGCCCGGGCAATCAATTCTTTGCCGGTGCCGGATTCGCCATTGATCAACACGCTGGCGTCGGTCGGCGCCACGACGTCGATCTGTTTGATGATCTTCAGGATCGGCTCGCTCTGGCCGACGATTTCCCGAAAGTTGTGTTCGATGTGGATTTCTTCCTGCAGATACGCGTTTTGCTCTTCAAGGCGCTGCTTGAGCACCTTGAGCTCTTCGAGCGCATTGTGCAGCTGGTTCTCCGTGGTCCGCCGCTCGGTGATGTCGCGGAATACCACCACCGCACCGGCAATTCGACCATCGGCAATCACCGGCGTGCTGGTGAACTCAACCGGGAACGAGCTGCCATCCCGACGCCAGAAGACCTCCTGCCGACCCTCATGAACCACACCATCGCGTACCGCTTTATAAATCGGGCAGTCTTCCACCGGGTAGTGGCTGCCATCGGCGTGGGTGTGATGGTGAATGCGGTGGATGTTCTTGCCGATCATGTCTGCCGGTTCCCAGCCCAGCATGCGTGCGCCAGCCGGGTTAACGAAGGTGGCCAGGCCATCGGTGTTGATGCTGTAAATGCCGTCGCCCACCGCGCTGAGCAGCAACTGATTATCGCGCTCTGTTTCCTGAAACAGGTTGAGAATATTGCGCCATTCCAGCAGGCCGCCACGCATGGTGCGCTCGGTATGGGCCTGATCACGCTGGTACTTCTCATGGCTGGCTTCACGCATGACCAGAATCAGCTGTGGGTTGCCTTTGACCTGCAGAATGGTTGCTGACAATTCCAGCTCTATGCGCTCGCCGGTCTTGCAATTGCAGCTCAGCTCTTCGGTCCAGCCGCGTCCTTTATTCATGACGGCTTGAGTAAAGACGATCAGGTCGGCCAGTTGATGACCGAACAATTTGCTGACCGGCAGCTCCAGCAGTTCCTGGCGCGGATAGCCGAGCAGCTTGCAGGCCGCCACGTTCAGGTCGCCGAAGCGATCCGCTACGGGGTCGAGCAGGACGATGGCCTCGGCGCAGTGCTCGAACACCATGTGCCGCGAAGAATAGGCCAGGTCGGCCCAGCCGGTCAGTGAATCTGGCTCGCTCATTACGAAATCTCGTGATCCAGCGCTACGAAGATTCGTATTTCTACGGGAATGCGTGATCCGGCGATAGGCTCAGATAGGTCCGTAAAAACCGGATCAGATCTTAATATTTTTGATAATCAGTGGCTTAGCCCGCATACGGACAACATTTTTATTTTTGGCACGGCGTTCGCTCTTGTCCTGTTGTCACCCCGGCGTTTTCAAGCCGCTGATAAAAACATGACTTACTGGAGAACGACGATATGCCAAGCGTGGACATTGCTCACTATCAAGACGGCGACTTCCTGGTCAATTACGAAGAAAAAGTCTTCGAGGACGTCAAAGCCGAACCGGGCGAAAAAGCCCTGCTCACGTTTCACACCATCGCTTTCGAAGGTTCTATCGGCCTGGTCAACATGCTCCAGGCCAAGCGCCTGCTGCGCAAAGGCTTTGAAACCAAAATCCTGTTGTACGGACCCGGCGTACAACTGGGTGTGCAGCGTGGTTTCCCGACGCTGGGTGCAGAAGCCTTCCCCGGCCATCTGGCGGTGAACAACCAGATCAAAGCGTTCATGTCCGAAGGCGGCGAAGTCTACGCCTGCCGCTTCGCCTTGCAGGCCCTGTACGGCCAGACCGAAAAAGCCCTGATCGAGGGTATTCGTCCCATCAACCCACTGGACGTCATGGACCTGCGCCTGCTGATGCGCCGCGAGGGCGCGATGATTATCGATACCTGGACGGCGTAACAGAACACGCGGTGCCTGCATGGAATGCACCTGTGGGAGCTGGGCTTGCCCGTGATAAACGATAACGCGGTGTATCTTCAAGACGCGTCTCATGCATCGCGGGCAAGCCCGGCTCCCACAGTTGGATCTCATTTCAAATCAGTTTCATGAAAGCCGCCCAAATTTTCAGGACCTCCACCATGACCACCATCCGCGCCGCCGCCGTTCAGTTCAGCCCGGTGTTGTACTCCCGGGAAGCCACTGTCGCCAAGCTCTGCACAACCTTGCTGGCGCTGGGGCGCGAAGGTGTGCAGTTCGCGGTTTTTCCGGAAACCGTGGTGCCGTATTACCCCTATTTTTCCTTCGTCCAGCCGCCATTCGCCATGGGCAAGGAACACCTGAAACTCCTTGAACAGTCCGTCACGGTGCCTTCCGACGTGACCCGGCAGATCGGTGAGGCCTGTCGTGAGGCAGGGATCGTCGCGTCTATCGGCGTCAACGAGCGCGATGGCGGCACGATCTACAACGCGCAGTTGTTATTCGATGCCGACGGCACGTTGATTCAGCACCGTCGCAAGATTACCCCGACCTATCACGAGCGCATGGTCTGGGGGCAGGGCGATGGCTCCGGCTTGCGTGCCGTGAACAGCGCGGTCGGCCGTATCGGCTCGCTGGCCTGCTGGGAGCATTACAACCCTTTGGCCCGCTATGCCTTGATGGCCGACGGCGAGCAGATTCATGTCGCGATGTTCCCCGGCTCATTGGTAGGAGACATTTTTGCCGAGCAGATCGAAGTCACCATCCGCCATCACGCCCTTGAGTCAGGCTGCTTTGTGGTCAACGCCACAGCCTGGCTGGACGCTGAGCAGCAGGGGCAAATCATGCAGGACACCGGCTGCGGTCTGGCGCCGATTTCCGGCGGTTGCTTCACGGCCATTGTCTCGCCGGAAGGCAAATTGCTCGGCGAGCCGCTCCGTTCGGAGGAAGGCTGGGTGATTGCTAATCTGGATCTGTCTCTGATCGACAAGCGTAAACGCATGATGGATTCGGTGGGGCATTACAGCCGGCCGGAGCTGCTCAGCCTGCTGATTGACCGCACGCCCACCGCGCATGTGCACGAGCGCGCCGCTCAACTGAAAACCGAGGAGCTTGCCCATGCAGACCAATGAATTGCTGGCCGAGTTGCAATGTCACGGGGTGCGCTGGCCCGCCGCGCAGAACGGTCTGTCGCGGCAGGGCGGAGCAGGGCCGTCGGACCACAAGGCGCTGAGTTTCGGCAGCAGGACCATGATGGTGCCGATCCTCAATCAGGCCTCTCAGGATTCTCCGTATCAGGCGCAACCCAGTGAAGATGGCAGCCAGGCGCTGATTTTTCGTCAGGGTCTGCAGGTCGGTCAGGTACAGATGCCGGGCGTGCCGAAGTTCTACGGGTTGAGCACCGATGACGGTATTCCTTACTGGAAAATCGCCACATTGCACAGCAGCGATGTGCTCGCAACGACTGTGCTGCAGCATTGCATCCGCTTCAATGATCGCGGCACTTCGTGTCAGTTTTGCGCAATCGGCCAATCCCTGGCGGCGGGTAAAACCATTGCCCGCAAGCGTCCGCAGCAACTGGCTGAAGTGGCGAAAGCTGCAGTCGAACTGGACGGCGTCAAGCACATGGTGATGACCACCGGCACGCCACAAACGCCTGATCGCGGCGCAGCGATTCTGTGTGAGTCCGCCGCTGCAGTGACGGCAGCAGTTGATCTGCCGATTCAGGCGCAATGCGAGCCGCCGGACGAAGACGCCTGGTTCATGCGACTGCGCGACAGTGGAGTCGCGTCCTTAGGCATGCACCTGGAGGCAGTCACTGACGAGGTTCGTCAGCGGATCATGCCCGGCAAGGCCGAAGTGCCCCTTACGCGTTATTTCGAAGCCTTCAGCGCGGCGGTCGAGGTGTTCGGTCGCGGTCAGGTCAGCACCTACATCCTTGCCGGACTGGGCGACAGCGAAGCGGCGATCACCGAAATGAGTGAGCGCTTGTGCGAATTGGGGGTGTATCCGTTCGTGGTGCCTTTTGTACCCATCGACGGCACGCCACTGGCCCGTCATCCCAAACCCGACAGCGCCATGATGGCCCGCTTGTATCCGCAGATTGGCGCCAGCCTGCGTCGTCACGGTTTGCATTCCGAACAGATCAACGCCGGTTGCGCCAAGTGTGGCGCGTGCTCGGCCTTGAAGAACTACGAGTAAGCCGGTTTACCCAAGGGAGAAACGCTCATGTCCAGTCTTGCCTTTGCTCTTGTCGACAGCACGTTCGAGCCTTTTCGTGCCGGTGAACTGTTGGTTAAACCGGCCACCGAGCACTGGGAAAAACAGGCGTATTACGCACTGCGCCGTGCGGTGTTCTCCGATGAGCAACAACTGTTGGCGCAAGACAAGGACGGTCACGACTTTCAGGCGATCGCGATTGTCGCGTTGGCCGGTAATTGCGGCATGGCCGATCAGGTGGTCGGCGCGGTACGGATTTACCAGCCCGAACCTGGCGTGTGGTTTGGCGGACGCTTGTGCGTTGCGCCAGCCTATCGACGCCACAGCATGATCGGTAAGGCACTGGTCAATGAAGCGGTGTCGCGAGCAAAGGATCTGGGCTGCGAAATCTTTCACGCCACCGTACAAGCAGCCAATGAACTGTATTTCCAGACGCTGCACTGGCAGACCCTGAGTCACCTGGAGTTGCTCGGCCAGCCTCATTGCCTGATGCAGGCCGATTTGACGCGCTACCCATTCATGCCGCGTCAGGTATCGCTTCGTACCTTGCAGGCGGCTCGCCATGCGTGAGATCAACGATCTGCCAGCGCTGCTCGGACTGTTGCGAAACACCCCGGCGATGCTTTCCAAGCAGGCCATTCAGCAGCCCGCAGCGGTCATCGGTAAAGCGGACAAGGTAATGACTCGTGCCGAACTCTACGCCTTGCCCGGCGACGACACGGCGGCCATCGCCTGCGGTGAGCATTATCAGTTGTTGGCGATTGAAGGCATGTTGCCCGGATTCGTCAGCGCCGCCCCGTGGTTCGCGGGCTGGTCGGCAGTGATGGCCAATGTCAGCGATATCACCGCCATGGGCGGTCGGGCCACAGCGGTGGTCAACGCGTATTGGCACCATGATCAAGACGCCGCCCAGCAAGTGTTGGCCGGCATTCGCGCCGCGTGTGAGGCCTACGGTTTGATGCTGGCGGGCGGGCATACCAGTCTGGCCAACGGCAATCCGACTGCGTTGGCTGTGGCGATTACCGGGGTCGCCAGCAAGTTGCTTTCCAGCCTGCATGTCGCGCCGGGGCAGGTGATTGCCATGGCGGTGGACCTCGAAGGCCAGTGGCACGCGGACACGACCTATTGGAAGGCCTTCGAGGGTGTCCCGGCCTCACGGCTGCGCAGCAAGCTGGACGTGTTGCCGCGTCTGGCCGAAGCGCAGTTGCTGCATGCCGCCAAGGACATCAGCAACGCCGGGGTACTGGGCAGCCTGCTGATGCTGCTGGAGGCCACCGGTTGTGGTGGGCATGTGGATTTGAGTGCATTGCCATGTCCGCCGGATGCTGATCCACAGCGCTGGCTACAGGTTTTCCCCAGCTACGGCTTTCTCATGACCCTTGATGAAAAGGACTGGCCTCGCGTGCAGGCCGCCTTTGCATTTGAAGGGCTGTGTTGCGAGCGAATCGGTCAGGTCAACGCCAGTGCCGCGCTGACGGTGCAGGCCGGTTCGCAACACGCCGAGTTCTGGAATCTTGGCGAGCAGGCCTTTACCGGCTTCAGTTACGCCCATCTTGATCTGTCCTCATTGACCATCCCACAGGAGCACTGACATGCCCGCTGTCAATTTCACCATTCGCTGGCCCAACGGCAAAGAAGCCTCCGGCTATTCACCTTCGACGGTGATTTACGATCACTTGCAGGAAGGCGCCAGTTACCCGCTGGCCGACTTTCTGGAACGCATCGAAGGCGGCCTCAACAATGCCTCGGAGCGGGTCAAGCAGGTCAAAGGCTTCTACTGCAGCTCGGCGATGGACACCCTCAACTCCCTGAAGGGCCAGGCCATGCGTCAGGAAGACGGCGCTGTGGAGGTTATCAGTATGCGCACCGAAGGCGGCGGGCGGGTGCCCAGCTCGGGGTGGAGTTCTTTTTAGGCCTGCATGCTGCGGTCGTGTGGGAGCCGGGCTTGCCCGCGATGGTGCTGGACGCGATTTAATGTCAGACCGCGTCATCGTTCATCGCGGGCAAGCCCGGCTCCCACAGGAAACGCATTTCAATCCAATATCCCGGAGCCCCCATGCCCAACCCTCTCACGTCAATCAAACCACCCCATCACAGCGTGATCATCGTCGGCGGCGGTCAGGCTGGTTTGTCTGCCAGCCATTATTTACAGGCCCACGGCATCGATCATCTGGTGCTGGAAAAAAACAGCCTGACCCATACCTGGCGCACTCAGCGCTGGGATGCTTTCAGTCTGGTCACGCCCAACTGGCAATGCGCATTGCCTGGGTATCGCTACAGCGTAGAGCACCAGGGCAAGGATCCCCATGGCTTCATGACCAAGGATCAAATCAACGAGTATCTGGCGGGGTTTGTCGCGTCGGTGAATGCGCCCGCGCTTGAGGGCGTGGCGGTGCAGCGCGTGTTGCCACGCGTTGGCGGCGGCTTTGAGGTGCACACCTCTCAGGGCGAGTTCACGGCTGATCAGGTGATCGTCGCGTCGGGCGGCTATCACACGCCGATCATCCCGCGTCTGGCCGAGCGAGTATCAGCGCAGATTACCCAGATTCACTCCGAGCAATACCGCAACGCCGAGTCGCTGCCCGAAGGCAATGTGTTGGTGGTGGGCTCAGGGCAGAGCGGGGCGCAGATTGCCGAAGACCTGCACCTGGCCGGGCGCAAGGTCTATCTGGCCGTAGGCGATGCACCCCGTTGCGCGCGTTTCTATCGCGGCAAGGACGTGGTCGACTGGCTGGCCGAAATGGGCTACTACGAAATCGGTGTCGACACGCATCCGCTGCGTGAAGGCGTACGCGACAACACCAACCATTACGTCACCGGGCGTGATGGCGGTCGCGATATCGACCTGCGCCGTTTCGCGGTCGAGGGCATGGAACTGTTCGGACGCCTGCAAAGCCTGAAGGACGACACGCTGACCTTTGCCAATAACCTCAAAGACAGTCTCGACAGCGCTGATGCGGTCTATAACCGGATCAATGGCTCCATCGATAAATACATTCTGGAGCACGGCATCAATGCTCCAGCCGGTGAGGTTTATTCGCCGCAATGGACGCCTGAGCAGGAGCGCACCGAACTGGATCTGAACGCGGCGGGTATCACCAGTATTGTGTGGTGTATCGGATTTACGCCTGACTTCACCTGGGTTGAAGCCCCGGTGTTCAATGGTCGCGGCCATCCCGGACACAAACGAGGTATCACTGCACAGCCGGGCCTGTACTTCCTCGGCTTGCCGTGGCTGTACACCTGGGGTTCCGGCAGATTTTCCGGTGTGGCGCGGGATGCGGAGTATCTGGTGGAGCATATCGCCGCAGCGTTGGCGCCGGTGCGGCGGGCGGGGGCGCGCTAGGCTCTCGATTGAAGTTCTGTTGGAGCGAGGCTTGCCCGCGAAGAACGATAACGCGGTGGATCAGACGCACCGCGTTATCGTTCTTCGTGGGCAAGCCTCGCTCCCACAGGAGTAGGCATTACAGTCAGGCTTTCACCAAAAAATCCGCACTGCCCAGCGGATGACTTTTCGCATCAAAAAAGCTCAGCTCGATATCCAGATCACCCAACAACCCGATGTAATGCCGCTTTTGAAACTCGATAAACGCTTCACTGCGCGGCAGGACAGAAATCGCGATCCGCTTCGGCCGGGCCTGACGGATCGCAGCGATGATATGCGCATCCTGCTTGCCCAGTGCATGGCCGAAAATGCACAGCGCATCGCCATGCTCCGCCAATTGCCCATGACAGAACGACAGGTAATCCGACGTCCGGATGAGCTTCATTTTTTCAGAGCTGGTGCCTTCGCTGATGAACAGCGGCACATCGTCCAGCGCGTTGATAGCGAAGCTGCCCAGCAGCGAGCTTTCCGATGACAACAGCTTGCGCACGGTGCCGTCGAGGTTCTTCACCAGATGCATGCCGCCATGCAGATACAGCACGCGGGTAGCAGTAGCGCGTGTTGCATGCAGATTGAACGTCGCGTCATCGTTGAAAAGATCGTCGAAATATTCCGGCGTATGCATCACCGCCCAATAGGCCAGCAAATCATAGTTGCTTGAATACACGGTCGCGTAGCGTTGCAACTCGGTGTTCATCCGCGCAAGAGTGTTGGCCTCGATCAGTTTCCACGGAATATGCACCGAACGAATGGCGTGGATCAGCGCTTCCTTGATGGCGAAGTAGCGATTGCGCGGCGATGACGAACTGATGGTCAACGCAGCGTTGACCCGCATGGCTGATTTCAGCGCGGCCAGCACCGGTTCGAAATTGCTGGTTTCCATGGCGCTGAACACCGCCAGTTCAGTGCGACTCATGGGATTGCTGCGAGTGGTCTGGGATAGATCGAACAGCGAGTCGTATGCGAAGTTTTTCCAGACGGCAAGACTCGCCCCGTTACCCATCAATAGCCCCCAGTTTTCGTCACGGGCGTTTCGCAGGTCGTTCCAGTCAGCCAGTCCGGCATCCATTTTCGTCAATTGCATCATCTCGGTTCACTACACATTCAAAGATCACCCTTTGCTTGAGCGATAGGGCTAAACGCCGATCATCTTATAGAACGGGGCGAAAAAATGTCGTCTGGTTGCCTTGACGGTCCTGATGATCGAGACAATACTTCGCCTCACATTCATATAGATGACTAGATAAATAACAATATGAACAAATTGTCCAGTGATGAGCGTTTACCTCTTTATCAACGTCTGCGGGATCAGTTGGCCGAGCAGATTGCCAATAATCGTTGGCGTCCAGGCGAGGCGATTCCTACCGAAGCGGCACTGTCCAGCGAGTATTGCCTGTCCACCGGCACGGTCCGCAAAGCCATCGACATGCTGGTTGCCGACAATATTCTCGAGCGTCAGCAGGGCCGCGGAACATTTATTCGTCGTCCGCAGTTTGAGTCCTCGCTGTTCCGCTTCTTCCGTTTCCAGTCCGCTGCTGGCGCCCGTCAGGTTCCGGAAAGCCGAATCCTGTCGATTGAGCCAATGACCGCGCCGTCAGCCGTCAGCCAGGCATTGGGTCTGGTTCCTGACTCGCCGGTGATTCGCATGGTGCGTCTGCGTTTGCTTGAAACACAGCCCATGCTGGCGGAAGAAATCTGGCTGCCACAGGTTCAATTTCAGGCGTTGCTGGACAACGACCTGCAGCGTCAGGGGCCGTTGCTGTACCCGATCTACGAAGCATTGTGCGGCCAGGTAGTCGCTTATGCCGAAGAGACCCTGACGGCCGAGGCGGTCAGTGATGTGCATGCGCGTCTGTTGCAGATTCCCGCCAACAGTCCGGTGGTGGTGATTGAACGTCTGGCGCGCAACTACGCCGGCGAACCGCTGGAGTGGCGTCGTTCGCGTGGGCATGCCAGCCATTTCCGTTACAGCGTGGAAATCCGCTGACGGTTCGTTCGCAGCTTTTTATCAAAAAAACGCAATGGCCTGGATTGAAAGCGGGGCGCCAGGTGGGAGCGAATTCATTCGCGAAAGGCATTTACATCCGGTGAAAATTTGTCGGCTGGAATATCGGTTCGCGATGAATTCGGTCCTGCATGGCTCATCTAGCGGTTCCGGGTAAATTCTTATAAGGACAAAAACCATGTTCAGTTGGTATCGCCAAGTCACTCCTCGTGAGCGCAAAACGTTTTGGGCCTGCTTCGGCGGCTGGTCGCTGGATGCGCTGGAAGTGCAAATGTTCGGTCTGGCAATTCCGGCACTGATTGCCGCCTTTGCCTTGACCAAGGGCGATGCCGGGTTGATCAGCGGTGTGACGCTGGTGACCTCAGCATTGGGCGGCTGGGTCGGCGGTACTCTGTCGGATCGCTATGGCCGGGTACGCACCCTGCAGTGGATGATTTTGTGGTTCTCATTCTTCACTTTTCTATCGGCGTTCGTCACTGGCTTTAACCAGCTTTTGATCGTCAAGGCCCTGCAAGGCTTCGGCATCGGTGGCGAGTGGGCGGCCGGTGCGGTGCTGATGGCGGAAACCATCCAGTCCAAATACCGCGGCAAGGTCATGGGCACCGTGCAGAGCGCATGGGCTGTAGGTTGGGGGCTGGCGGTGCTGGTGTTCACTCTGATTTACTCGCTGGTGCCGCAGGATATTGCATGGCGCGCGATGTTCCTTGTCGGTCTGTTGCCATCCCTGTTGATTATCTGGGTACGTCGCAACGTCGAAGAGCCGGACAGCTTCCAGCGTCAGCAAAAAGACAAGACCACGCCGAAAAGCTTCTTCAAGTCCATGGCCGGGATCTTCCGCCCTGAACTGCTGCGGGTCACTCTGCTTGGCGGCATCCTCGGGCTGGGCGCACACGGTGGTTATCATGCGGTGATGACCTGGCTGCCGACGTTCCTGAAAACCGAGCGCAACCTGTCGGTATTGAACTCGGGCGGTTATCTGGCGGTAATCATTGTTGCCTTCTGGTGTGGGTGCGTGGCCAGCGGCTTCCTGATCGACCGTATAGGTCGGCGCATGAACATTTTGCTGTTCGCTATCTGCTGCGTGATCACGGTGCAGTGCTATGTGTTTATGCCACTGACCAACACGCAGATGCTGTTCCTCGGCTTCCCGCTGGGCTTCTTTGCAGCCGGTATTCCGGCCAGCCTCGGTTCGTTTTTCAATGAGCTGTATCCGGCAGATGTGCGCGGCGCAGGCGTTGGTTTTTGCTATAACTTCGGCCGCGTGCTGTCGGCAGTCTTCCCGTTCATGGTCGGTCACATGAGTGAATCCATGTCGTTGGGCACAGCCATCGGTATCGATGCCGGTATCGCCTACGGCGTGGCAGTTATCGCCGCGCTGTGCTTACCCGAAACCCGTGGCCGCAGTCTGGAGGCGACCACACCTGAAGCCGATGCGACTCAAGGACGTGAAGCCCCGCAGCAAGCCTGATCCGATGTCTGATTGAGCTTCTGATTTGCAGCAGATCCACGCGCGGTGGGTATGGTATCCGCCGCGCCTTCTTGATAGATGAGCTCCATGCCTGACTCCCGCACTTCCCCGATCATCGGTATCGATGGCCACGCCCATGTATTCAGCAGTGATCTGAACCTGACGGCGGGTCGCCGTTACACCCCGGACTACGACGCCACCCTTGAGGCCTACCTGCAGCAACTTCACGACAATGGCCTGAGCCAAGGCGTGTTGGTGCAGCCGAGCTTTCTCGGTACAGACAATCAATACCTGCTGGCCGCGCTCGCAAAGGCTCCTGAGCAATTGCGTGGTGTCGCGGTGGTTGATGTTGATATCAGCCGCGAAGCGCTTCGGCAGATGGACGAGCAGGGCATCGTCGGCATTCGTCTGAACCTGATGGGCAAGCCTTTGCCTGACTTCACCGAGCCCGCGTGGAAGCATCTTCTGGATGAAGTTTCAGCGCTGGGCTGGCACGTGGAATTGCATCGTGGGGTAGAAGACATTCCAACCCTGATTCGCGGTCTTATGCCGTTTGGCTGCAAGATCGTCGTCGATCACTTTGGTCGTCCTGAAGCGCCGCTCGGGGTTGACCATCCGGCATTTAAAGCCCTGCTGGAATGCGGTTTGAGCGGTCGGGTGTGGGTCAAGGTTTCGGCGATTTATCGCCTGGGTGGCAGCGCCGAGCAAAACGCCGGTTTTGCCAGGGCAGCCATGCCCTTGCTGATCAAGTGCTTCGGTATGAATCGGCTGGTATGGGGCAGTGACTGGCCGCATACGCAGCACGAGAGTGAAGTTGATTTCGCTCGGGTCATCGGCCAGTTGCAGGGGCTGGGCTGTTCCGGGGCTGAACTTAGTGGCTTGCTGGTTGATGCGCCACGAGTGTTGTTTGGGTTTTCGGTGCCTTGAAATACGGCTGCCTTTCGCAGCCTCCGACAGCTCCTGTCAAACAAACTACAACTCTCTGATGATCTGTAGGAGCTAGCCCTGTATCCCTGACACCGCGCTGTCGCGAAACAAACACGGGACCTGTAGGAGTGAGCTTGCTCGCGATTCGATCTGTTGGTCGATGAATATATTGCCTGTGCTGAAGCTATCGCGAGCAAGCTCACTCCTACAGTAAAAAGCATTCCAAATCAGATAGTTATATTTTGTTTGATAGGAGCGCGCTCAGTGTCCCTGACACCACGCTGTCGCGCAGCAAACGCTTACTTGTAGGAGCGCGCTTGCCCGCGATGGGATCTGGTCAGGGAACGCATTTTTCGCTGACGCACCGCATCGTCCGGATGCGGCCCAGACCAAGCTGTTGTGGCTCAATATTTATGGACCATGATGTAGGAGTATCAACCTAAGGAAGCATCATGGGATTTCGGGTCGTTACAGCCGAAGAAAAAGCCGAGGCTATTCGCCTTGTCGTTGAGTTGAATTACTCAGTGCCTAAAGCGTGTGAGCAGACTGGCGTAGGGCCTACCGCGTTGCGGCGCTGGGTTTCACGGTGGCGCAAGGAGCAGGTAGGAGCCGCGCAAACTACCCGGCCTCAGGATCAAGATCTCATCGACTCGCTGCAGGCCAGATTGGCACTGCTGGAGGCCGAGAACGATGTTTTAAAAAAGCAGTTGCCCTCTCATCTAAAGGTGCTGTTTGGCCGAAGAAAATGATTGAGGGCGCTACAAAGAAGCTGTCGGTTCGACGCTTGTGCTGCGTACTGAGCATACCTCGCAGCAGTTATTACGCCATGCGTCGGCCTCGAGCTAAACGCAGTATCGAGCCGCAGTTAGAGAAGAAGATCCGGCTTTTGCACAAAGAACATCGAGGCGCGCTGGGCAGTCGCGGATTTGTTAAAGCGCTGAAGGCACAAGGCGTCCAAATGGGGCGTCATCGTATGCGCAGCTTGATGAAGAGTCTGGG